>CAILQO010000619.1 GCA_903836285.1 uncultured Chloroflexota bacterium | reverse complement strand
AGTTCCCTTTGCCCGCCCGAAGGCGGGAACGGCGCCCTGCCTAATTCGCACGGGAGGACCCCGGAGATGGCCCAGCTCCACGACGTGGACGTGGCCCCGCACCCGGCCGACGTGTCCGCGCACGCCCTTGGTGCCTCAATCCCGCCTCGCACCGCCTCGTCGATGTCTGCCGGCACGGCCGCGCTCCTCGGCGTGTTCGGCATCATCGGCGCCGTGATCACCGGCTTCGCCCTCGGGGGTGGCGCCTTCACTCGCCTCCCCAGCCCGCAGTTCCCACCCCCGCCGGCGCCCGCCGCCCCGGCAGCCCCTGCCTCGGCCGCCATCACCAAGCTCGACGTGACCGCGAAGGAGTTCGCCTTCAGCCCCGCCAAGCTCACCATGGACAAGCCGGGCCAACTAGTGGTGAACCTGACGAACGCTGGCGTCGTCGAGCACGACCTCACGATCACCGGCATCACCGGCAAGGCGTACGCCGCTCCGGGCGGCAAGGGTTCCGCCACGTTTGAACTGCCGAAGGCCGGCACCTACCAGGTCATCTGCTCAATCCCCGGTCATAAGGAAGCCGGCATGCTGGGCACCCTCGTCGTGAACGCGGGTGCGGCCCCTGCCGACGCCAAGGCCCCCGCCGACACCAAGGCTCCGGCACCGGCCCCCGCTGCTCCCGTGGCGGCGCCCGTCGCCGCCCCGCCTGCCCCGGCGATCAAGCCCGCGATGACCGGCCTCACACCGCTCCCGTCACCGCAAGTGGCTGCCCCCATCGGGGCCCGCGCAGAGACCGTGGTCAAGATGGAGCTGGAGGCCCGCGAGGTCAACGCCGTCATGGCCGACGGCATTACCTACACCTTCTGGACCTTCGGCGGCACCGTCCCCGGCCCCATGCTCCGCGTCCGGCAGGGCGACACCGTCGAGCTGACCTTCAAGAACGCACCCGACAGTCTTGCCACACACAGCATCGACCTGCACGCCGTCACCGGTCAGGGCGGTGGCGCCGCCTACACCCAGGCCGCCCCGGGCACCGACGGCATCTTCCGGTTCAAGGCCATGAACCCCGGCGTCTACGTCTACCACTGCGCCACGCCGATGGTCGCCCACCACATCTCGAACGGGATGTATGGCCTCATCGTGGTGGAGCCGCCCGGAGGCCTTGCCCCGGTCGATCGCGAGTACTACGTCATGCAGGGCGACTTCTACCTTGAGGGCGACCGCGGCCAACCCGGCCACCAAGGCTTTGCCGTCAACAAGATGCTTGATGAGACCCCAACCTACGTCCTCTTCAACGGCGGCGTCGGGTCGCTCACCGGCAAGAACGCCCTCAAGGCCAAGGTTGGCGAGCGGGTCCGTATCTTCTTCGGCGTTGGCGGCCCGAACCTTACGTCGAGCTTCCATGTGATCGGCGAGATCTTCGACCGCATCCAAGCGGAAGGCGCGTCGGAGTTCCAGACCAACGTGCAGACAACACTGGTCCCTGCCGGCGGCGCGACGGTCGCGGAGTTCACCGCGGACGTGCCCGGCACCCTCATCATCGTCGACCATAGCCTCGGGCGCCTCGAGAAGGGCGCCGCGGCCCAGATCGTCGTCGAGGGCGAGGCCAAGCCCGACATCTTCGAACCGATCAAGGTCGGCAAGGGCGGGACGGGCGGCCACTAACCGCCCCCTCATCCCTCCGCCCCAGAAGCGCAACGCGCCCGGCCCTCCCT
>CAILQO010000618.1 GCA_903836285.1 uncultured Chloroflexota bacterium | reverse complement strand
GTGACTTCGTCGATCCGCGTGTCGCGTTTGATCCTGAGCGTACCTTTGACGCCTATGAACAGTGGTATGCCGACTTGATTGCGGGTCGGCAGCCGGGTGGCGCGGGTGTCGGAGGATAGCCAAGGACGGGAGCGCCAGCGGGTGCCCCCCGCGAACTAACCGCGGAGATGGGACGGCGGCTACGTGGCTTCGGCCCGCTGCGCCTCGGCTACGGGGCGAGTAGCCAGATGGCGAAGCTCCCTCCCCTTGGCCGTCCGATTCGGGCCGATGGGAACGAGATAGGCGACAGCATGCGGAGCGAGTTTGATCTCGAGGACCGGTGCGACTGGGTGCCGCACCCGGAGCGAGACCGGGCCGGGGCGACGGCCCACGAAGCCGTCGTGGTCGACCGCCCGGCGCCGGGTGGTAAGCATTCCCGGGTTCGTCGCCCCGTGGCCGCCGAATTCGGTGTCGTCGGTGTTCATGATTTCCCGCCACCGGCCTCCGATCGGCACGACGAACGTCTGGGTGACGGGTTGGTCGGTGAAGTTGCACGCCACGGCGAGGGGCGGGTTTGGTGGCGATGCGAGGCGGAGGAATGCGATGCGTCCCTCGGCTGCCGCGTCTGCCCGAAGCCACCGGAATCCATCCACCTTGCTGTCCAGTGCATTGAGTGCGGGGACGTTTCGATACAGCTCGTTAAGGCGCCTGACGAGCGACTGCACGCCACGGTGGTAGCGCGTCTGCGACCCTTGTTCTCCGGCGAAGCGCAGCAAGTGCCAGTCGAGGCTTCGGTCCTCCTGCCATTCCGCCCACTGTGCGAACTCACCACCCATGAAGAGCAGTTTCTTCCCCGGGTGCGCGTACTGGTAGGCGTAGAGACCCCGAAGCCCAGCGAACCGATCTGGGTCTGCTCCGGGTAATTTTGTCACGAGGGCACGCTTCAAGTGCACGACCTCATCGTGAGAAAGTGGCAAGACGAATCGCTCATCAAATGCGAACCATGCCGGGAAGGTGAGGTTCCTCGCGAGGCCGTAGCGGTAGTTCGGCGCAGTCTCGAAGTACCGCAGCGTGTCGTTCATCCATCCCATGTTCCACTTGACGTCGAAGCCGAGCGATGATGTGCGCCCGTCCTTGTAGGACGTCTCGCCCTTGATTGGTGGCGCCGGCGAGGTCGCGTCGACCCGTGCGCGACCAGATCGACCAGGAGTGCCCCCGCGCCGCGTTACCCACTGGTACGACGACGCTTCCTCAGCAAAGGTGAGCACACCCGGGACCTCGTGATGGATGACGGCATTGAGCCGCCGAAGGAAGTCGATCGCCTCGTCGTGCTCGGTGGTCCCTCGCGAGTTCGGCTGCCAGTGTTCCGGCGCGCGCCCGTGGTCGAGCCAGATCATGGCCGCCACCGCGTCGACGCGCAGCCCATCGACGTGATATTCCTCGAGCCAGTACAAGGCGCTCGCTAGAAGGAACGTGCGTACTTCGGGTCGCCCGAAGTCGAATACGTACGTGTCCCAGGTTGGGTGCCCACCCTTGAGCGGGTCGGCGTGCTCGTACAGCGGTCGGCCGTCGTATCGACCCAATCCGTGCTCGTCCTTGCAGAAGTGCGCAGGCACCCAGTCGAGGATTACTCCGACACCGGCTTGGTGGAGGTGGTCGACGAGATAGCGAAAATCATCGGGCCGACCGTGGCGAGCAGTCGGTGCGAAGTAGCCGGTTACCTGGTATCCCCACGATGCGTCGAGCGGGTACTCGGTCACCGGCATCAGCTCGACGTGGGTGTATCCCATTGTGCGTGCGTGGTCGGCAATCCGGTGCGCGAGGTCGCGGTACCCGAGCGGGAGGTGCGGGGTCTCGGGGCTGCGTTGCCACGATCCTAGATGCAGCTCGTAGATTGAGATCGGACCGTCGATCGACTGCCGGGAGGCGCGGCTCGCCATCCACTCGGCGTCGCCCCACGCATAGCCGGACGGCGCCCATACGCGGGAGGCATTCGACGGCCGCATCTCGGCCCATCGTGCGAACGGGTCGGCTTTGAGGACGGGCACGCCTCCATCCGGGCCGACGATCGCGTATTTGTATTTTGCCCCGTACCCAACGTGGGGCACGAACCCGTGCCAAATTCCGGAAACCGGGCTGAAATTCAGCCAGTCACCGGTCCATCCGTTCCAATCGCCGGCAACGGTGACACGGGATGCTCTGGGCGCCCACGTGGCGAAGCGAGTGCCGTGCACACCGTCCCGGATATCGGCATGGGCTCCCAAGACGCGCGCGGCGTCGCGAGGGTCGCCGCGATCAAACTTGTAATGTGCCGGGTCGATCGGTTGATCAAGCCGTCGTGACACGCGTGGCATGAATCGCACTCCCTTGGCGTCGTCCCGGTGCTTCTCTTCCGCCGCAATGGGAAACGGCAGGGGACATTCGGCTCATCACCGCACCCGTTCGCTGGCTTGGGGGATCGTTCTCGCGCGCTAGGTGTCCTATCAATCGGACGGAGGTTCTCGGGTAGCCGAGGGTCTTCCGGCGCCAGGCCCACCGTCCTTGGTGAAGGACATGGCGTTTAGCGGTATCGGCCGAATGCAATCGGGTTGCAGCGGGGGGCAAGGAAAGCGCCCCGCCGGTCGCAGGCGAAGGACGAGCTCCGCCCTTTGCAGTTGAGAAGCCCTCTCCCCCCTGTCTCTCCCCCATTGCGACGGGAGGTGGGTATAAAGCCCCCCTGCCGGTCGCGGCTGCCCCTTGGCGTTCCCAACGAATAGCGCCCAACGGGAGAGGGGTGCGAGGGTTAGCGAAACAGATCCTGATTGGCGACAACCCAGTCGTACAGCCGTCCGACGCCGATGTCAACCCCAGTCCGTGGCGACCATCCCAACAGCGCACGCGCGCGTGAGACATCAGCAACGAACACACGTTGGTCACCCGGGCGCCAGTCGGCATGTGCGACCGAAATCTCCCGCCCCATCCGGGGCGCGATCAGTTCAAGTACCTGACGTATTGCAAGGACGTTTGCGGGGCCCCCGCCCAAGTTGACTGCACGTCCCTTGATCGCGTCGATGTTCGCGATGGCGGCGTCGTATGCGTCAAGCAGGTCATCGACGTAGAGCACGTCGCGTACTTGCCGACCGTCCCCATAGATCGTGATTTGACGATTGGTCACGGCGGCGATGGTGAACCACGCGACCCATCCCTGATCCTCGACCCCCAGTTGCCTAGGACCGTAGATGCACGACTGCCGAAGCGCGACGCCCGGCAGACCGTAAATCCGGGCGTAGTCGATCACGTACTGGTCGGCGGCGCCTTTCGAGCAGCCGTACGGCGAGTGGAAGTCGAGGGGATAGGTCTCGGGGATCCCCCCGGGCAGGTCACGGAAAGCGTATTGGCCTCCGGCCAACTCGACGCCGACCTCCTCGAGGCCCCCATACACCTTGTTCGTCGAGGCGTATAGGAGCGCACGCAGGCGCGGCGCACGCCGGGCGGCTTCGAGCACATTGAGCGTGCCTAAGGCGTTCGCCTCAAAGTCGCCTCGCGGGTCGACGACGGAGGTCGTGACCGCGACTTGGCCCGCAAGGTGGATGACGACTTCGATGTCTGGATGACGGGCGAACGTGGCGTCGACGTCCGACTGCACCCGAATGTCAGCGGTGCTAACGTGGAAGGCGCTTGCGTGCGGCAGGGAGTGCAGCCATGCCAAATTGGCCTCTGCCCCGCGCCGCGAGAGGTTGTCGAGGCAGACCACCTCATCGCCCCGACCGAGGAAGCGGGCAATCGCGTTGCACCCGATGAAACCAGCGCCGCCCGTCACTAGGACCTTCATTTGGTCACTCTACCGGCCGCTGTCGAGCTGGATGGTGAACGGTACCGGTGACCCACCCCGCCCTGCCCCATAGAGGTTGAGCCCGTTTCCGTACATTCCCGGAGGGACCGTCAATCGCACGCGGATGACGCCGTCAGAGGCTCCACGCAGGACTTGCACGAGGGTGTCGCCATGGATTGACACCTCGAGGACGGTGCCTGCCGAACCGTACTCCCACTCCGGCAGGGCCGCGAGGCTGAGGATCCCGCGTGCATCGGCGTAGTCGCCATGCGCGGTGACGGACCCCGCGTGCACGCCCTCAACGCTGATGTCGATTTGGGAAG
>CAILQO010000617.1 GCA_903836285.1 uncultured Chloroflexota bacterium | reverse complement strand
CGAACGTCTTGCCGGTGGCCATCTCGGCCGTCCGCCCAAGGAGGGTGCCGAAGGTGAGGCCGTGGTACGACATCGACGCGCCCGGTGCCCAATCTGGCGTCGCCTCTTCGAGATTGCGCCCAGTCTCCTCAAGGCTTGCCTGTGCCATCGGCGCGATGTTCTTGAAAGCGGGCAGCCCGGCGCGGTGCGACAACGCATGGCGCAGCGTGATTTTCCCTTTACCGTGCGAGGCAAATGCCGGCCACCACGTCGCGAGAGGTTCGTCGTACGCCAAGATGCCTCGTTCGACGAGGCGGTGAATGATGGTGGCCGTCACACCCTTCGACATGGAGAAGGCGGTGAACAGCGTGTCGCCGTCGACCGGTGTGCCGGATTGCGGGTCGGCGACGCCGGCCCATGTGTCGACGACGAGTGCGCCATGGTGGTACGCCGCAACCTGTAGGCCGGTCTCGCCGTGGGTCGCGATGGCCTGTTCGAGGGCAGCGTGGACGGCGGCGTTGGCGTTGGTGTTCATCATGCGAGGTCTTTCTGCCTGATCGGCGCGGGCACTGCGGGTGGCGTCGAGGCGATCGGCTGGCGCTGGGCGGTCACCGTGGCGGTTCAGGCCTCGTACGCAATCCCGAGGCCGTCGCACACGGCACGAAGCGCACGGTCCCACGTGAAGCACTCAAGGCGCCCGGGATGCAGCGCATTCTTGGTCATCGCGACGGCAAGGTCTTGCGACGGGCAATACATCGCGAGTGACCCACCGAGGCCGGTGTGGCCGAATGCGTCGGCCCACGGTGCCACGATGGTGACGCCGCAGTCTTGGTGGGTGCCGGCGCCGAGGGCGTATCCAAGGCCCATTCGGTTCGTCCAGGCGATGTGCTTGCCGTCGTCGCCGAAGTACGCCACGGACGCCTGCGCGATGGATTCGGGGTTGAGGAGGCGCGTCCCGTCAAGGCCATCCGGGCGCATCGACGCGTAGTGCCGCGCGAAGGCCCGGGCGGTGCCGATCATCCCGCCGGCGGGCATGCAGCCCTCGCGGAACTCAGGGCGGTTGCGCCGTGCCGACGTCTCGGTGAGATTGGCCCGCTCGGCGTCGTCCATGGGGCGGAGACCGGTCGACGGATCGGGCGCGTTCCCCGGGTGAAGGGTGGCGACGCGGGCATGGATGGATGGATCCGCGGGGATGCCGCACCAGAGGTCATCGATGCGCGCCGGGCCAGTGACCTCTTCGTGCAGGAGCTGGGCGAAGGGCTTGCCGGTGGCCTCTTCGATGGTCCTCCCGAGGAGAGTGCCGAAGGTCATGCCGTGGTACGCCATCGAAGCGCCCGGCGCCCAGTCTGGGGTAGCTTCTTCAAGGTTTCGGCCAGTGGCGGCGAGGCTCGGTTGGTCGGCGAACGCGAGCCCCTTGAACCCGGGGAGTCCCGCGCGATGGGAGAGCGCGTGCCGGACGGTGATTCCCCCCTTACCGTGCGCGGCGAAGGCTGGCCACCACGTGGCGAGGGGTTCGTCGTAGGCCAAGACGCCCCGTTCGACGAGGCGGTGGGCGATGGTGGCGGTGACGCCTTTGGACATCGAGAAGACGGTGAAGAGCGTATCGCCGTCGACCGCGCGCCCAGTGTCCGGGTCCGCAATGCCTGCCCACGTGTCGACGACGAGGTGACCGCGGTGGTACGCCGCGACCTGGAGGCCGGTCTCGCCAAGGGTGGCGATGGCCTGTTCGAGAGCTGCGTGGACGGCGGCGTTGGCGTTCGGTTTCACGGTTCGATGTCCTACTGCCTATCTCCCGTCGCTACGACGGAGGGGTTTAGGGAGGGGCGTTCGTCGGAAAAAACGAAGGTACCTAGCACGCGCTCAGGACGGATACGGAATGTCGAGCCCCTCGCAGACGGCTTGGATCGCGTGGTCCCACCGAAAGCACTCGCGCAGCCCGGGAAAGAGGGCGTTCTTCGTCATCGCGACGGCAAGGTCTTGCGAAGGGCAATACATGCCAAGCGATCCGCTGTACCCCGTATGTCCGAACGCGTCCGGCCATGGCGCAATGACGGTGACGTCGCAGGCCAAGTGCGTGCCCGCGCCGAGGGTGTAGCCAAGGCCGAGCCGATCCGTCCACCCGACGTGGCTGCCGTCCACGCCGCGGTACGGCACGCAGGCGTGGCGAATCGTATCGGGGTGCAGGAGCCGTACCCCATCCAGTCCGTCGGCGCGCATCGCGGCGTAGTGGCGCGCGATCGACCGGGCGCTGCCGATCATGCCGCTCGCCGGGATGCACCCCGCGCGAATGTCGCGCCGGTTCCCCCACGCCGTCGTCTGGGCAAGGTTTGCGCGTTCGTCATCGGTCATGGGATGAACGCCGGACGATGGGTCGGGCGCGCGTGCGGGGCAGAGGGTCGCAACGCGGGCGTGGATGGCCGGATCGTCCGGGATTCCGAACCAAAGGTCACGGGCGTGCGCAGGCCCAGTGATCTCCTCCTGCATCACCTGCGCGAAGGGCTTGCCGGTGGCGAGTTCGATCGTGCGCCCGAGGAGCGTGCCGAACGTCATCCCGTGGTAGCCCATCGACGCGCCGGGCGCCCACTCTGGCGTGGCCTGTTCCAGATGACGGCCGGTCGCCTCAAGGCTTGGCTCCTCCGATGGCGGTAGCCCTTTGAAAGTCGGGAGGCCCGCCTGATGCGTCAGCGCGTGCCGGACGGTGATGCCACCCTTGCCGTGCGCGGCGAAGGCTGGCCACCACGTCGCGAGCGGTTCGTCGTAGGCCAGAATGCCCCGTTCGACGAGGCGATGCGTGATGGTCGTCGTGATGCCTTTGGACATCGAGAAGGCGGTGAACAGGGTGTCGCCGTCGACGGGCTTGGCGGACTGCGGGTCTGCGACGCCTGCCCAGGCATCTACCACAAGTGCTCCATGGTGGTACGCCGCGACTTGCAGTCCGATCTCCCCAAACGTGGCGATTGCCCGTTTCAGCACAGCGGTCACGCCTGCTTGGGCGTACTGGTTCACCATGCGATCCTCAACTACCCATCGGTCCTTGGCCCGACCATACACCCCTTTCCCGTCGCAAATGGGGGCCGTTCACGGGGCATATTGTCCACCCGGCGAAGGAGGGTGGACGCTCTCGTTCGGGAGGGGGCTACGAGGGATGGGGCTTCTCAGGAATCGCTCCAGTAGTCACCGAACACGCCACGCCAGGTCACTACCGGGGCGCGTCGGCGACGCGCCTTGCGCAGCCCGCGGGCGCCAGCGACCCTTGCCCGGCGCAGGTCGGCGCCTCGCAGCGCGGCCCCTCGGAGGTTCGCACCACGCAGGTCGGCACCCCTGAGGGAGGCCCGGCGGAGGTTGGCATTGGACAACGTCGCGCCCCGCAGCACGGCCCGGTCGAGCCGTCCATCGCGCAAGTCCGCGGCATGTGCCACGCACCCCGTCATGGCGGCGCCGGTCAGCGTCACTCGTCGGGCGCGGGCGTCACTCAAGTCTGCGTACTCAAGCGTGGCGTCGCGCATGTCTGCCAGCCTGAGGCGTGCGTCGCTCACCGTCGCTCGGGTCAGGTCGGCGCGTGCTCCACGAACCCGGCGGAGATCGGCCCCAGCCAGACGCGCCCCGACGAGCGTCGCAAACTCAAGGCGGGATCGCGCGAGACTGCTCCCGCTGAGGTCAGCTCCGTTCAGGCTTGCACCATTCAAGTCGGCATCCCCAAACGACGCGCCAGTTGCCCCAGCCCGGTCAAGGGTTGCGCCTCCAAGCCGCGCCTGCCGGAGTGAGGCCGCCGTGAGGTCAGCCCCGGAGAGGTCCGCTGCCTCGAGGTCGGCGCCGTCGAGGCATGCCGAGGCGAGCGACGCCGCAGCCAGCACGGCCGCGCGTGCGCTCACCCCGGCGAGCGACGCACCATCCAGGTCTGCCCGGGAGAGATCCACCCCTTCCAGGCTGGCACCGGTCAAGTCGGCCCCGGGGAGCAGGTCGGCGACGAAGGCTCGCCCGGTCAGGTTCTGCTGGCTCAGGTCGAGAGCGGTCCCGTCGCGCCACTGTGTGAAGGCAGGCAGGTCGTGGCTCGCCGTCTCCCACACCCGTCGCGCACGCTCGCACGCCGTGCGTACCTCGGCGAGGTGTAGTCGCGCTTGGGCTTCGCGAGCATCTGCCGAGTTGGCACGCGCATTTGCCCGCGACACCGCCTTGTCTGCCCGGGCAAGTGCACGTGCCGCCCGGCGGTGCGCCTCGTACTCGGGCATGCCCGCGGAAGCACGCTCCCATGCCTGCTCAGCAAGGATCTTTTGGGCCCGGTCCTGCCACGAGCCACGCCATGCGATGAACTCGGCCATCCCTTTTGACGCTTCCTGCCAGTCGTCGAAGCGGGCGCTCTCGTCGCTGGCAGCTCGCCGTTGCGCGCGACGAAATGCCCTGAACTCCGGCATCGATCGCGAGGCTCCACGCCACGCACTGAACGCTTCCGCCGTCCGGGCCTCGGCGTTGTCCAGATAGGTCTCGACACTTTCTGGACCGAAAGCCAGCTCGATGCGGACCTCTTCGGCGTCAATCGCGTCGAGATAGGCGATACGCTCCGGCATCGGCGCGGAGGCGTCGACCCAACGCTGTTGCGCCCGACGCACGCGCCTGATCCACTCGTCTGCGGTCGCTCGTGCTTCGTTGGCGAGGCGGTTCGCGGCGCGGGCCTTCCGCGATGCGAGTGCAAGCTCGTCCGCTGCTCCGGCTTGGAGCAATACTGCCTCGGCCCACGCGTCCGCTGGCGGCAGCGCGTGGGAGGCGCGCAGCCACGCTGCGAACGCCCGTCCGCGAGCGAACTCAGCCCCAGTCGTCGCGAACGCTGCAGGGAAAAGGCGGCGTGCAGCCTCCTCCGGCACGGCACGACTGGTGGCGTCCGCGAGCAGTGCCGGCAGCCAGGCACCGCCATCCCAGCGATCGACCCGACCGGCAACCCTCTTGCGCCAGAGCCTCCACGGCAGGCGCTCGCCTGAGACGAGATAGCGGGTGGGCTTGGTTACGGACACGTGAGGCTCTCCGACGTGAACTTCGCCCCTCTCCCGGTTCCTCATCCGTAGCGCTACGCCTCCTCAGGAGGCCGTAGTCGGCGGGGTGAGGACGAAGGGGGAGTGGACACTTTGGCAACCATGTGGCGGGGCGCCTTAGGCAGGACCGCAGCACAAGTCGACAGGGCTGCGCCGACAGTACCGAACGCTGACGCTTGCCCGAACCATGCCGTGTACCTGAAAGAACGGCGGTAACGCGGTTGCTTCGCCTCCAATCGCCCGGCGTACCCGGGAAGACCGGAATGTTGTGGAGTTCCAGATGGCAAGCCTGATTGAACTGCTGGTGATCGTACTTGCGGGGATCGCGATGTTCCTGCCCGAGTTCGTGGCCCGGGCAGTCGATCGTGTCGACGCCGAGGCGGCGGGTCTTCCTGCGTCGTGTGGACTGACCGGCGCAGAGGTTGCACGGAGGCTGCTTGACGCCGGTGGCGCGTCCGACGTAACGCTCGTCGCGGCGGGAGCGCGGGGCGACGACCATTTCCATCCGGGCGCGCGGGAGGTTCGCCTGTCCGCTCAGGTGCACGACGGGAGATCCGTCCTAGCCATGGCGGTTGCCGCACACGAGGCCGGGCATGCGATCCAGCACGCGACCGGTGACCGGGCGTACGTGACGAACCGGCAGGTTTGCGCCCTCGCGCGCACCTCCCACGCTCCCGCCTCGCTCGCGCTCGCGTTGGGGATCGGAGGCCCATTCGTGTGGGGCGCGTCGATGCTCGTCGAGCGCGTGGCGTGGTTCGGTCGCCTTCATGTGGAGCAGGACGCGACCGATCGTGGGGTCGCGCTGCTTCGGGCTCACGGACTCCTCGTGCGTGCTGACGAAGAGCGCGCGGTGCGTGACGTTCTTCGCGGCGGCTGGGCAACCTACGCTGCACACTGACCGCACGGGTGGTCGGCTATCGACGGGTCACCTGGTCCGCGACGGCCTCGCCAATCCCCGCGGCGATCGTGAGGCCGATGGCGCCGTAGCCGGTCGCGACGAGCAGGTTCTCCAGCGGACCAACGCTGCCCCATGGTGGTAGGTCTTGGCCCCGCCACACGGGGCGGAAGCCGCACCACGTCCGCTGGATCGTCTCAGATGCGAGTCCCGGAATCAGTTCGTGCACGAGGTTGCCAAGGAATCGGAGGCCGTCTGGTGTGATTGAGTCGTCGAACCCGACGTCGTCGTGGGTCGCGCCGACGATGATCGTGCCGTCCGGCTTGGGGACTGCGTAGCCGCCTGCGCCATGCAGGACGTGGCGAACCCGCGGCGCCGTCCCACGAGGGGCGAGTGCCATGATTTGGCCGCGCTGTGGTGCGACCGCCACCGAAGGCACGTCGGCCCCAAGCTGGCGCGCGAGTGTCGCCGTCCATGCTCCGGCGGCGAGCACCACCTGCCCGCAGGCAATCTCGTCCGTGTCGGTCTGTACAGCGACTACCCGTCGGCCAATTCGGCGGAAACCATTGACCGGTGTCCCGGTCATCAAGACTGCCCCGTGCAAGACCGCGCCCGCCACCAGCGCCCGGGTGAACGAAGGAGCATCCACGCTCTGGGTCGCCGCGATCCGAAGCGCCCCGATGACGTTCGGGCTGATCGCGGGTTCGCATTCGAGCGCCTGATCGGCGTTCAGCCAAGACGGCGAGGCGCCGGCCGCCGCAAAGAGTGGTGCCCGAACATCGCGGAGCCAGGACGCCTCACGGTCGCGACGTGCAATGAAGAGCGTGCCCGGGCGGGACCATCGCGGGTCGATCCCGGTGCTGGCGCGTAGGGAATCGCAGAGGCCGGGCAAGCGGTCGAGCGAGCGTTGCGCCATCGCAGCCAGTGTCGGCTCGGCACCGGCAAGCGGTTCGAGCAGGGCGGCTGATGCCCCGGAGGCTGAGGGCAACGCCCCAACGTGGCCCCGTTCGAGGAGGACCACGCCTGTACCTCGCGCCGCGAGTGATTGGGCGATCGCCGCGCCAATCACCCCTCCGCCGATCACGACCACCGGGCCGGATGCCGACATTCGTGCCTCTCTGGACTCGGTTCCAAGGCCGCCGTCAGCAGTACTACGATGCGAGATGAGGCCACGGATGCCCGGCGGTGAAGCCGCCGTCGACGTTGAAGGTCTGGCCAGTCACGTAGTCGGACGCATGACTCGCGAGGTAGACCGCAAGGTGGCCGATGTCCGAGGTCACGCCGTACTTGCCCTGCGGCACATGGTCCTCAACCCACTTCTTGCGCGCAGGGTTCATCGTGGCGGTGAGCGGAGTCTCGATCCAACCGGGAGCTATCGCATTAGACCGGATCCCGAAGGACGCCCATTCGACCGCCTGCATTTCGGCGACGTTCAGGATCGCACTCTTGGTCGCGCCGTACACCGAGAGATCGTGATACCCGCGAAAGCTCGTCATCGATGCAATGTGCAGCACCTTCCCCCAAGTGGCGCCCCGCGCGATGTGGTCCTTGGCGAACATCGCGGAAAGGAAGAACGGCGCCCGTAGGTTGATATCGACGATGTAGTTCCAGTCGTCGAGGGTCACATCGACGATCGATTTGCGGCGGTTCACTCCGGCGATGTTTGCCAAGATGGACGGGCCCCCGAGTTCCTCGTTCGTGCGCGCGATGAGGCGAGCGCACTGGTCGAGATCGCTGACGTCGGTCTGGATGACGGCGACCCGGCGCCCGAGGGCGGCGATATCCCCCGCGACACGGTTCAGGTCGTCGATATTGCGCGCCGCAATCGCGACGTCAGCTCCGGCCGCTGCGTAGGCCTTTGCCACGCCCTCGCCGATTCCGTGACTGGCACCGGTCACGATGGCGACCTTGCCCTCAAGGCTGAATGCGTCGGTTCCGGTCACAGGTCTACTCCCTTCAGCGTAATGCCGACGATGCCGGGTCGCCCCCCTTTCACGTCAACTCTTTTTTTTTAACGGATGCTCCTTCGTCGCCTGCTAGGGAGGGAAGGGCAGGGGGCCGCCCAAAGGAGATTGACTCGCCAGCACTACCGCCCGAGACGCAGGAACATCCGGTGTGCGAAGTTGCGCGCCGGTACGCCGAGTACCCGCAAGAAGCCTTCGGCGTCAGCGTGGTCGAACGACCCGGCACGTTCCATCGAGGCGTCGTCCTCTGAGTACAGGGTCGGCGCGTCCTCGATGCCGCTGATCCCCTCAAAGATCACCTGCCCCTTGGACAGGCGCAAGGTGACCGTTCCCGAGACAAGCGTCGAGAACCGCTCGACCGCCGAGAGCGCCGCGGTGGTGCCAAGGTCGTACCAGTAGCCCTGGTAGATCTGCACAGCTAGGAACCGCGAGAGGGTCTCGAAGAGTTCGCGGGCGCGGCGGTCGAGGTAGAGCTGCAGCAAGAACTCGTACGCCTGGCCGAGGACTTCCATGCCCGGCGCCTCGTACACGCCCCGAGACTTGATCCCGACGAACCGGTTCTCGACCACGTGGCGCCCGATGCCGACACCGTGGGCGCCGCCCACCGCATTTGCGCGGGAGAAGATCGAGACGAGGTCCAATTGGTCGCCATCGATGGCGACCGGACGCCCCTTCTCGAACTCAATGCGGATGTGGGCGGGCGAGTCCGGGGCGTTCCATCCCCACGTCCCCATTTCGGGCGTCACGAGCGTCGCCGGCGTGGCCAGTTCCTCGAGGCGTCCGGCCTCGTGCGTCAGGCCGAGCATGTTTGCGTCGGTCGAATAGATCTTGTCAACTGATGCCTTTATCGGGAGTTGGTGCGCGGTGGCGTACTCGATCATCTCCTTGCGCCCAGCGAAGGTGTCGTGCATCACCGGGTCGCGCCACGGGGCGTACACCTCGAATGTTGGGGCAAGCATGTTCGTGGCGAGCTGAAAGCGCACCTGGTCGTTCCCGCGGCCGGTTGCACCGTGGAACAAGACACTGATGCCGTCGCGCTCGAGCGCCTCGACGGCAAGTCGCGTGGTCACATACCGCGCGATGCCGGTGGTGTTCCAGTACCCGCCCTCATAACGTGCTTGCGACTGGATGACTTGGAGGCCTGCCTCAGCGAGCGCCTCACGGCCGTCAATCACGTGGGCAGCGACGGCACCGCACGCCAGCATCCGGCGGCGAACCTCCTCGAGGTTCGACTCGTCCGGCTGGCCGAGGTCGAGGGTGTAGCAGTGGGGTTCTGCCCCGTTCGCCTGCAACCAGTGGGTGATCGTGCAACTGTCGAGGCCACCGGAGACGAGGCCCCCGATCCTGACACCGCGAAGGTCGGAGATGCGCATGATGATGGTCCGATCCTTGGTAACCGAGATGCCTTACGGTACACCGTGCCGCGAGTCCCCCCGCACCCGTCGCGACGAGTGAGGGGCAGGGGAAGGGGGTTATCTCTCTCGCCGATCTAATCGTGCGCCCTGAGCGGCACTTGGCGCCCGAACTGCCAGGCAGACTCGACGACGCTACCAAGGTCAAGTGGGTCGCCGGAGTAGATCGTGAAGTCGGCGTCCTTGCCCGGTGTGAGACTTCCGATCCGGTCGGCGACCCCCGAAATCACCGCCGGCCAGATCGTCAGCGCGCGAAGCGCATCTCCGCGGTCCATGCCTTCGCGGACGGCAAGGGCGGCGTACAGGCGCAGGTGGGCGCTTGGCGTGACCGGGTGATCTGAACAGATGGCAACGGTGACGCCTGCCCGGGCGAGCGTGCCCACGGTGGCGAATGTCTTGCCTTGCGTCTCGACCTTACCTCGCGCGCCGAAGGTAGGACCGACCACACAAGCGGTGCCCCGGGCCGCCAGCTCATCGGCGATCAGGTGCGCCTCAGTGGCGTGCTCAAGGACGATTGCCACCCCGAACTCGTCGGCAATTCGGAGCGCCGTGTGGATGTCATCCGCGCGGTGCGCGTGCGCGAGGAGCGGGAACTCCCCGTGCAGCACACGCACGAGCGACTCCAGGCGCAGGTCACGGTCCGGCGCCTTCGACGGGTCCTCGGCGGACGCCGCCTTGCGGTCGTAATCGCGGGCTTTCACAAACGTCTCCCGCAAGAGCGCCGCCGTGCCCATTCGCGTCGACGGCATCTTGTTCTTGTCGCCGTAGACCCGCTTCGGGTTCTCGCCGAATGCGATCTTGAGGCCGCACGGGTCCCGGATGACCATGGTGTCGACGCGATTCCCCCACGTCTTGACCAGCGTGCCGAGGCCGCCGATCACGTTGCCACTCCCGGGCAGGATCACCGCTGCGGACACACCGTGTGCCGCCGCCGCCCTGAGGCCTCCCTCAACCGGGTTGATGCCGTCGAGTGCACGCAGGTGTGGCGTCAGGGGATCCGTCATATCGTTCGTGTCGTCACCCTCGCGGCCGATCCCTTCCTCATGCACCCCGAGGTGGGTGTGAGCGTCGATGAATCCGGGCGTGACCACCTTGCCGGTGGCGTCGATGACCGTCGCCCCGTCGGGTATGGAGGCACTCGCGCCGATCTCCAAGATGCGCCCGGCTTTCACGAGCAGCACGCCGCTCGCGTAGGTCGTGCCGTCTCCAGTGAGCAGGCGCGCGCCGGTGATCGCCGTCACGCCAGTACCTGTCCCGTCGCCCATTGCGATCCCCTCCCGCGCGACCGTTAGCCGCGACGCGCACTATCATCCCGCACGGCGTCGATGCGCGGGGGTCCTGGGGCTCCCAACGACGAGCGTTTGAACCTTGCACGCCCTGGAGGCTCGCGCACGATGGACCGGATCGCGTTTGCCCAGTGGGGCGTCCAACATGGCCATGCGGGTGGCAAGGCGCTCGCCTTGCGCGGCAACCCAGCCACCGACCTGCGCGGTGTTTACGAGGCGGACCACGAGGTTCGCGCGCGCGCGGAGTCCGATCCCGCGTATGCCGGGCTCCGGTGGTACCGCGACCCAGCGGAGTTCCTTGCCGACCAGGATATCGCTGCAGTTGCCGTTGAGGGTCGGAACGCCGAGAGCTTGGCGCAGGCACGGGCTTGCGTCGATGCGCGTAAGCACGTCTGGTGGGACAAACCCGCCGGCGACGACTGGGACGGTTTCCAGTGGATTGCGGCGGCTGCCGAGCAACATGACCTCGTGCTGCAACTTGGCTACATGTTTCGCTATCACGACGGCTTCAACCTGATCGCCCGCCTTGCGCGGGAGGGCGCCCTCGGAGAAGTCTTCAGCGTGCGGGCGCACATGAGCACCACCATCCCGGTTCGATCCTGGCCATCCAACAACACGCGCGAGGCGATCTCGGCGCACGTCGGGGGCATG
>CAILQO010000616.1 GCA_903836285.1 uncultured Chloroflexota bacterium | reverse complement strand
TGCAGGTGGATCGCGTGCGGGCGGCGGTCAGGGTCCTGGCGGGGCCACCCAAGGTGGTTCACGATCCGGCGGCGACGCGCAACCGACGCCGACGCGCGCACCGTAACCTTCCCATTCGGTTGAAATCCGGGAATGGCAGAGGGTACTTGCTCCCCTCCCCCGATCCTCCTTAGCGCAGCGCCTCCGCAGGAGGACTTGAGAGGCGCACGCCGTATTGCATCGGGGGCCGTTCACGGGGCAGATTGACCACCCGACGAAGGAGGGTAGACGCTCTCGTTGGTGCGGGGGATTGGGGGTGGGCTTCGCGGCGCCTCCTTAGGGGGTCGTCATCGCCCGTCACAACGGGGAAGGGATGAGCAGAGGGGGGCGTCAAGCGCGTGGTGCGCCCTGCGCGCCGAACGGCGACGCGAGTACCGGATCGGGAGCATCCACCGTCCAGGGGTGCACAATTTCTGGGGAAGACAGCCCCATCCCCGCCGTGCATCGACCGACCTCCCATTCTCGCCGTGCTACGGTGGTGGAGGACGACGTGGGGTGAGGTCACCCTCTGCCCTGCAGCAGATTGACCCGGACAGGACGCACGACGATGCCAGGCACACCGCGTAACCCGGGCGCGCGCGACGGCGCGACCTCTGACGACATCCGGGAGCCGATCAATGAGGCTCGCCTCCATGAGATCGAGGATGCCGTCGAGGCGTTCGAGGAAGCCCTCGAGGACGCCGAAGCGGAGGCGGAGGACGGCGACGAAGTCGCGCACGACGCGGAGGTGCGCATCCACCACGCCGCGCACGTCCGCGACGCCGAGATCGGCGCGGCACTCGATGACGAGGAGCGCGCGGAAGCGATGGAGCCGCCGGACGCCGACCTCATCGAAGCCTTCGTGGCGAGGGCACATGCCGAAGCCGTGCACGTCCATGAAGCGATCGAAGAGGCCCTCGACAATCTGGAACGTGCTGAGGCCGCCGACCTCCCCGATGCCACCGTCCTCGAGGCTGCAGAGGCGGCGATCCACGACGTCCTCGCGCACCGCCTCGAGGAGCTGGAGGAAGCCGTCGACGAGCAGGAACGTGCTGCCTCAGATGCCCCCGATCAGGCCGACCTCGAGGCTGCGGTGCAGGCCAGCCGCGATGCCGTGCAGCACCGCCTCCTCGCCGAGGCCGAGGACGCACTTGAACGTGGGGAGCTGGACGCTGGCACGACCGCCGACGATGAGGAACTCGTCGCGCGACTCGAGGTCGTCCGCCACGCGCCCGGATCACCGATCCAACCCGCGGCGTCCGCATCGCTCGAGCCGGCAGCCAACCCCACGGCGGACGCGACGGTCGCGCTCTCCACGGGGGCGGGCGCATCCCAAGGCGGAAGCAATGCGGGCGTGCCGACCCAACCAACCGCGGCGACTACCCCGGCCGAAGAGGCAGCAATGAGCGACAGCGACGTCCTCGCGGCGCTCGTCGCAGCCCATGATGCCGATGCGCCGGCCCCGAAGGAACCCCCTGCGAAGCCCGCGGCCCCTCGCCCGGCGCCCGGGTTCGGTGCGCGCCGACATGACGATTTCGGTCGTGCAATCGACCCGAAGCCCGGCAAGGGCGCCGCGCCCTGACACCGACCTCCACGCACCGCCAAGTGCATTCGGGGGGGCACGCACGTATCGATGGCGCTGGTCTGCCGTGAGCGA
Source organism: uncultured Chloroflexota bacterium (assembly GCA_903836285.1). GTDB lineage: Bacteria > Chloroflexota > UBA11872 > UBA12225 > UBA12225 > CAILQO01. The sequence continues at coordinate 5,889 of CAILQO010000616.1, read as the reverse complement.
CGTCCCACGACCTCACGGATACTCCGGCACGCCGCTGTGGCGTACGTTGGGTATCGCATCCGGGATGCGAATCCACCTGCTCGTCGCGACAGGCCCGGACCTGCACGTGGGACCATACCCCGCGCTCGTGTCGCCGCTCCCGGACGGTGTTTCGCTCCACGGGGTGGCCGACGCAACGACCGACCTCGCCCACATCTTCCTCACGCGGCGCGACGAACTCGAGAGCATCCTCGCTGGACTGCGCGCTTCACTTAGGCCGGCGGTCCCGGTGTGGGTCTCGTGGCCGAAGCGCGCCGCACGCGTGCCCACCGACATAACCGAGGACGTCATCCGTGCAGTTGCCCTCCCGATGGGCTACGTGGACGTCAAGGTCTGTGCGGTCGACGCCACTTGGTCCGGCCTGAAGCTCGTGGTGCGAGTCGCGAACCGCTGACCTGGCGGGGGAGCGGGGGTCTGGGCAACCCCTCTCCCTCTCCTCCTGCGGAGGCGCACGCCGTACTGCAACGGGGGCCGTTCACGGGGCATATTGACCACCCGACGAAGGAGGGTGGACGCGCTCGTTGGGGAGGGGGTCATCCCGTTGAGTGGGCGGATCGACGGCGGGCGCTACCGGGAGGCCACCAGTGTGGCGGTCGTAGCCGGTGGGCCTCACCGGGATGCGGGTGCCAGCCGGTACAACCCAACGTCGATTGCACCCGCACGGAACCCGCCTTCGCAGTAGCCGAGGTAGTACTCCCACTTCCGGCGGAACGCATCGTCGAAACCCATCGCATGGATGTGGGGCCACGCCTCCAAGAAGCGGCGACGCCACTCGGCAAGGGTCCGCGCATAACTGGCACCGAACCGTTCCACGCAGGCAAACGTCAGCCCCGCACGCGCCGCCTCGGCCGCCATCGCCTCAATCGACGGCAGCATCCCGCCGGGGAAGACATGCACTTGGATGAAGTCCGGCGTCGCCGCGTACGCCTCGAGGCGCGCATGGTCGATCGTGATCGCCTGCAGGATCGCGTGGCCGCGCGGGCACAGCCGTTCACGCAGGGTGCGGAAGTATGCGGGCCAGTAGGCGCGTCCCACCGCCTCGATCATCTCCACCGAGACGATGCGGTCGAACGTTCCCCGCGCGTCGCGATAGTCCTCGTACCGCGCCTCCACCAGGTGCGAGAGCCCGGCACCGGCCGCGCGAGCCTGCACGTGCGCAAGCTGGTGGTGCGAGAGCGTGAGGCCGGTGACGTGCGCGCCGACGCGTTGCGCGAGCCGCGCGGCCAAGGCGCCCCAGCCGACGCCAATCTCGAGCACCCGGTGGCCCCGCTCAGCCGCCACAAGCTCCACCACGCGATCAAGCTTCGTCGACTGCGCCGCCTCCAGCGACAGCGCCCCCCCTGCCTGACCCTCCGCGGTACCGGCGGGAACGGGTGCGCCTGCCTCCGGCCAGATCGCCGAGGAGTACACCATCTCAGCATCGAGCCAGGCGGCGTAGAAGTCGTTGCCGAGATCGTAGTGCGCCGCGATGTTCCGGCGACTGCCCGCCTTCGAGTTCGCCCGGAGGCGATGGACAACCCAGTCGAGCGCACGCGCCGGGGCGAACCCGTCGATGGCCCGGTCAACCGCATCCCGGTTCCGTGCGACGACCTCGATGACCGCGGCCAAGTCGGGCGTTGACCACTCGCCGCGGATGTACGCCTCCGCGAAGGCCACGTCCCCCGCGACAAGCAGCTGCCACACGCTCCGCCACGCGTGAATGCGGATGAGACCCGACGGACCCGGTTGCGGCCCGCACCCCTCAAGGCAACGGCCGTCGGGCAGCTCGAGGGTAATCGAGCCGACACGCAGCTGCGCAAGCGCCGCGCCGAGGGCACGCGCCAGAATCCCGCTCGCCGCGCGATCAAGTGCGGTCGGGCGGCGCGGAGTCGGTGGTTCGGGGGCAGTGTTCATGTGCGCTCGTGCATCGTACCGGCGCGGCCGGATAGCCCCTCTCCCGTCGCAACGGGGTCAGGGTTGGGGAGGGGGCTTTGGGGGTGAAGGGGGATTGGGGGTGGGGCTGGGCTTCTTGGCGTGGTCGTCACGGCGTTGCTGGGTGGCGGCGGCCGGCGCTTGATCCCGAGGCCCTTCCTCCACAGGCGGAACGCCTCGAGGTGGATTGCACCGACCACCGACAGGGTCTGGAGCGGGAACTCGAGCAGCCCGCGGATGATCTCGCGATCCGTCAGCGGCCGACGTCGCAGCCGCTCCGCCGCCACCATCAGCGGGCCGTTATGGTCAGACACGTCGATGCGCAGCCCGAACGACGCCCCCGGTGCACGCAGCCGAAAGTCGTAGCGCAAGTCCATCGCGTTGAACGGCGACACGTGCAGGGCCTTCGCGCACCCGTGACGCAGCGCCGCCCCCGGAACCAACGGCCCCTCGATCGGGAACAGGTAGGAATGGCGGTCGCCGAAGGTGTTGTTCACCTCGTACAGCACCGCGTGCAGCGCGCCATCCATCCGGTGGCAGAGGTAGATGCTGATCGGGTTGAAGGTGAACCCGAACACGCGGGGCATCGCCAGCAACTGCACGCGACCGCCCGACGGGTCCAAACCTGCGCGAGCGAGGATTTCGTCAACCTCGCCACGCAGGTCACTGCCACCGGAGAGGTGATCCTCCGGTCGCCACGAGATCAGGTTGGCGCGGCCGTGCGAGAACCAGCGCAACGTCGCGTCCAGGCGAGGCAGGTCCTCGAGGTCGAGCAAGGTCGTGAACATGCCGTACTGCAAGGTGTGCGCGACCGGCCGGAACCGCCGGTGCATGACTGTGCCGGCATAGATCGCCGACGGGTATCCGCCGTCCATGTCGCCGTCTCTACCGGCCAATCACCGTGTTCGGGGGGGCTCCCACGTGGATCCGCCCGGACTCGTCCGCGACGCGCCATGGGCGCCGAACGCCGCCAAGCTGCTCCGCCACCGCCAGCCCCGCTTGCAGGCCGTCCTCGTGGAACCCCGCGCCGAACCACGCGCCACAGAACCATGTCCGGCGGCGCCCCTGCAGCGTCCAGAGTGACGGTTGGACCGCGACCGCACCCGCGTCCAGGATCGGATGCTCGTACGTCATGCGGGCGAGAATCTGCCGTTCGGGTGGCGTTGCGGCAGGGTTGAGCGTGACGAAAAGGTTTGTAGAGGTCGGCAACGCCTGCAACCGGTTCATCCAGTACGTCACTGAGACGCCGGGCGCACCCCCCGAGCCCGCGGCAGGCGCCTGCACCCGGGGCGCCAGGTAGTTCCAGCTCGACCATGCAGCCCGGCGGCGGGGCATCAGTCGTGGGTCGGTATGCAGGATCGTCTCGTTCCGCCCGTAGCGGATCCGGCCGAGCAACCGGGTCTCGTCCCCATCCGGGTCGGCAAGCACCGCCAGCGCCTGATCGGCGTGCGCACCGATCACGACGTGGTCGAAGGCGGTCGTCGTGCCCCCTGCGGTGACGTCCACCCCATCTTCCCGGCGTCGCACTGCCGTGACCGGCGCACCGGTGTGGACGCGCCCCGTGAGTGGGGCAAGCAGCCGGGAGACGTACTGCCAGCTGCCACCCGACACCGTGCGCCACGTTGGCCGGCCGAACACGCGCAACAGCCCGTGGTTCCGGCAGAAGGTCACGAAGCCCCGCGCCGGGAACTCGGCCACCCGGCCCGCCGGCGTCGACCAGATTGCGCCAGCCATCGGGTACAGGTGGTCCTCCCGGACGGCCCGCCCGTACCCGCGCCAGTCGAGGTAGTCGCCCAGGGACAGCCCGTCCATCGCCGCCACGTCGCGCGGGGCCTCACGGTAGAAGCGGAGCAGGTCGCGCAGCATGGACCAGAAGCGCGGCTTGCACATGTTCGAGCGTTGGGCGAGGAGCCCGCCCAGCCCGGTACCCGAGTATTCGAGCGCGCCGTCAGCGATGGAGACCGCGAAGCTCATCTCGGTCGGGACGGTCGCCACGCCGAGGTGGTCGAAGAGGGCGAGCAGGTTCGGGTACGTCTCCGGGTTGCACACGATGAAGCCGGTGTCGACCGCAACCTCGCCGTCCCCGGCGTTGACGCTCACGGTGTTGCAGTGCCCGCCGGTTCGCGCGTCGGCCTCGAAGACCGTGACGTCGTGCGCGCCCGACAGCAACCACGCCGCCGACAGCCCGCTGACCCCAGTCCCCACGACGGCGATGCGGAGGCGCTGCCTCGCGGGCGTCGCGGCGGCCACGTCACCCCGCTCCCGTCGCAACGGGGATTGGGCGTGGGGCGGGTACTTGGATGACGAACGAACTCCAGCGCATGGTGGCGAGTGCTCGGATGACGATGCTGCCGGACGGTAGGCTATCAGGAAGTGCGGGGCGTGCGTCCCCCGCTGCGAGGATGGATCGTGGTGCTTGCGTCGCTCATCGGGGCGGTCGAGCGGTTGCCGGTTCCCGACGTGATCCTGCGCGCGGGCATCTGGCTGCTGGTCGCCCGCACGCGCGCCCGGATGGCGAGCGTCCCGCGCGGTGCGGATGCGTGGTTTGCCGAGGCGATGCGCGGGTACCCCATCGCCACGCACGTTGAGGACGCCAACGCGCAGCACTACGAGGTGCCGGCGCGCTTCTTCGAGATCGTCCTCGGCCCGCGGCTGAAGTACTCGAGTGGGTTCTACCGTGATCTCGCGACCACGCTTGAACAAGCGGAGGTGGCGGCGCTTGGCGAGACAGTCGCGCACGCCGGCATCGAGGATGGGCAGCGCATCCTCGAGCTCGGGTGCGGGTGGGGTTCGCTGTCTCTCCATATCGCCACCACGTTCCCGGGTTCCCGCGTGACGGCGGTGTCGAACTCCCGATCCCAGCGTGAGCATGTCGAGGCGCAGGCACGGCGATTGGGGCTGCCGAACCTGCGCGTCATCACCGCCGACATGAACGACGTCGCGTTCGAGGCGGGCGCGTTCGACCGGGTCGTTTCCGTCGAGATGTTTGAGCACATGTCAAACTGGCGGGCGCTTCTTGAGCGGGTCCGGGGGTGGCTTGACCCCGATGGCCGCCTGTTCCTGCACGTCTTCAGCCACCGGCGGGGCGCGTACCGCTTCGATCGCGCCGACCGTGCCGACTGGATCGCGCAGCACTTCTTCACGGGCGGGATCATGCCCAGCCACGGCCTGGCGGGGGAGTTCGCCGACCTCTTCGCCGTGGAGGACACGTGGCGTTGGGATGGGCGGCACTACGCGCGGACGGCGGAGGACTGGCTGCGGCGCATGGACGCGAACCCGGTCGCTGTCGCCGAGGTCATGCGGGCGACGTACGGTGCCGACGCGGCGCTGTGGCAGCGTCGCTGGCGGCTCTTCTTCCTGGCGACGTCAGGGCTGTTCGGCCACGCTGGTGGGGGCGAGTGGGGGGTGAGCCACCACCGGATGCGCCCTGTCCGGCCAAAGGGATAGCGGTGGCCAGCGTGCTCGCATTGGCTGCGCGGTACTTCGATGCGCCAGACCCGGTGGCGCGGGCGTCGAACCGACTCGTCATGATCCTGCTGGCGAACCAGCCCACGTACCCGCTCCTCGTTGGGTGGGCGACGGGCAGCTGGACAGAGTCGCTGGCGCTGCTGATGGTGTCGACCCCATTCTTCTGCGCCGTGCCGTGGGTTACCCGACGTGCGCCCGGGATGGGCGTGCTCGCCTTCCCCGCGATCGGCGCACTGAACACCGCCTTCTGCACCATGGTCCTCGGGCGCGCCTCCGGGGTGGAGGTGTTCCTGGTGCCGTGCGTCGTGATCGCGGTGCTCGTGCGCCCACCCACGGGGAGCAGGAGGGCGACGGGGGCGATGATCGCCTTCCTGTACGCCACCTTTGCCGTGGGGCGCCTGCTGCCGCTCGTGCCGGTCGTCACGCTCGGTCCGGAGCAGCTTGAAGCGCTGGTATCGCTGAACGCCTGGA
>CAILQO010000615.1 GCA_903836285.1 uncultured Chloroflexota bacterium | reverse complement strand
GGCACGACGTCGGGGGGTGCCGCGTACGCCTGCACCACCGCATCCCCAACCTCCGCACGGCGCAGGATCGTGCCGGTGCCATCCACGTGGCCCTGCACGAAGTGCCCACCGAACCGTCCGCCCGCACCCATCGCCCGCTCCAGGTGCACCCCGTCGCCGCTCACCCGGTCGCCGAGCGTGGTCCGCCGAAGCGTCTCGAACGTCGCCTCGACCGCAAACGTGTGGGCATCGCGCGCCACCACCGTGAGGCAGGCACCGTCGATCGCGATGCTGTCGCCGATCCGTGTACCGTCGAGCGCCGCGACTGCGCTGATCGTGACGCGTGCCCCGTCAGCATGGAGCGCAATCGCGCGCACGGTGCCGGTCTCCTCGACGATCCCCGTGAACATCCGCTCCCCTTCCCGTGGTGCCCGACCCAAGTATCCCAACCCGGTCCCCGGCCTACCCGCGAGCGGCGTCGTCCAGCCACGCCGGCCGCCGCACCCACCCGGTCACCAGCACGTCCTCACCCAGGAGCGTGACGGATCGCCCCTGCAGGCGCGACGCTCCCGAGAGGTGGTCCGGACCGCTCGCCGCCGTCCCGACCGCCGGATGCCCGCCACCGATGACCATCGGCGCCAGGACCGCCGCGACCCGGTCCACCAGCCCTGCCCGGAAGAAGGCCTCGTGCACCGTTGCCCCGCCCTCAACCAGCAGCGTGGTGACGCCGCGCGCGCCGAGCAGGTCCAGCACGGCAGCCACGGCCGGGCGGCCATCCACGCCTGGACCGACCGATGCGACCTCCACGCCCCCACGCGCCAGGGACGCCCGGCGTGAGGCCCAGTCGGCCGTGCCGTCGTCGACGCCCACCACCAATGTGGCCCCCGGCAGCCTCCCGGACGCCAGCTGCGAGGTGAGCGGCATCGTGAGCTGCGTGTCCAGCACCACCCGCAGCGGCTGGCGTGCCGCGTCGGCATGGGTGGCTGCGACGGCGGGACGCGACGGCACGACTCGGTCGAGGAGCGGGTCGGCCTCCTCACCCTCCGCGACCGGTTGCCCAAGGTGAGGGGTGCGCGACGTCAGCGCCGGGTCGTCGGCACGCACCGTGCCTGCACCCACCAAGATCGCATCCACGTGGTCGCGCACACCGTGGGCCCATCGCCGCGCCTCCGGTCCCGAAATCCATCGGCTCTCACCCGTCCGCGTGGCGATGCGACCGTCGAGGCTTGCCGCGAATTTCGCGATCACGTGCGGGCGTTGCGTGGCGATCCACGTGGCGAAGCCAGCCATCAGCGTGCGCGCGACCCCGGCGCCCAGCCCCACCTCCACCGACACGCCGGCTTCCCGGAGGCGGGCAATCCCGCGGCCGGCGACACGTGGGTTGGGATCCAGCGTCGACACCACGACCCTCGTCACCCCGGCGGCCACCACGGCATCCGCGCACGGGGGGGTCCTCCCGTGATGGCTGCACGGTTCCAAGGTGACGTAGAGCGTTGCGTCGCGCGCGCGCCCCCCCGCCATGGCCAGCGCCACCGGTTCCGCGTGCGCCTGCCCGTACGCGCGCGTCGCCCCCTCCCCCACGACGATCCCGCTGCCATCGACGATCACCGCTCCCACGGCAGGGTTCGGGCTGGTCCGGCCGAGTGCACCCGCGGCCAGTGAAAGCGCACGCGCCATGGCCCAGCCGTCCACGCTGCCCCCGGATCGCACGGTCGTACTCGCCCGGTTGGGGAGGGATGCCCGCTCCCGTCCCGCCGACGATCCCGGCCGCTCCGTCATGTCGCGTCCTCGGCGTCGGGCCACGCCCCAAGGGTGACGTCCAGGCGCAGCGTCGCACCTGCCCGGCGAACCTCCATCGCCACGGTGTCCCCCGGACGGTACGTGCGGTCGACGTGCGCGCCGAACTCCTCCATCGACGTCGCCCGCCACGGCCCCACGGCAACGATCGCGTCGCCCTTCCGCAAGCCGGCCTGCGCCGCCGGGCCGCCCGGGGCGACACCGGACACCGCGATCCCCGGCCCGGCAACCAGCCCCAGTTCCTGGGCGACACTGGCACCGAGATCGTGCCCGGAGATCCCGACATAGGCGTGACGGATCCGCTCACCGGCCAGCAGCCGGGCGAAGTTCCGCCGAACCGACGACGACGGCACCGCAAACCCGATCCCGCCAAAGCCGGCCCTGCCCGGGACACGCTCGATCGCGTTCGTCACCCCCATCACCTGCCCGGTCGCGTCGAGCAGCGCCCCGCCAGAGTTGCCCGGGTTCAGCGCCGCGTCGACCTGGATGACATTCCGCATCGGACGATCGCCGTCGCGCAGCGTCCGCCCGAGCCCCGCGATGACCCCCACGCTGATGCTCCGATCCAGCCCGACTGGGTTCCCGATCGCGATGGCCATCGCCCCGGGGCGCAGCGCATCCGAGTCGCCCAGCGGCAGCAGCGGCAAGCCGGTCGGCGCCCCCGTGAGGGCCAGCAGTGCAATGTCGTCCTGCGGGTCGGTGCCGAGCACCTTGGCCACGAACCGGCGCCGGTCACGCAGGGTCACCTCGATGGTCGATGCCGCCCGCACCACGTGGTAGTTCGTCAGCACCGTCCCGTTCGGTGCGACAAGCACACCCGAACCGCCCCCCTGGCGCCCGTTCGCCGTCGTGACCGCGACCTCCACGATCGATGGCGCCGCTCGCTCGTAGATGGCCGTCACGACGGTCTCGTCGAAGAGATCCGCCTTTGAACGCACCGTGGTGCCGGACGCCCGCACGGGCACTGGCATGCCGGCCAACCGGAGCACCCGCAGGACGCCGGGCGGGGCGGGGACGCCAGTGCCCCACACGCCCACGGCACCAAGGAAGACCCCGATCACCACGAACGCGAGCGCCCTGCCCACGGCTCCGACGGTGCGCCGCGCCCGCGCCGCCCTTCCAGGCAAGCCCCCTCCCCCGTCCATTGGCGAAGCGGGAGACGGGCATTCGTCAGCTGTGCCTGCCAGTGGGTGCGGGGCGTCACGGGGGCCAGCGTCCATCTGGTCGGTCACGCAACAAACGGTACCCGCCCGCTCGCCATGCCGCCGCGGTAGCATCCCCGGCAACCCATCATGCGCGCCATCGCCCTTACCGGACGCATCGGCAGCGGCAAGAGCAGCGTCGCCCGTCGCATGCACGACCGCGGCGCGGCCACGATTGATGCCGACGCGATCGTTCATGCCCTCTACCGCGGCGACGCTGCCCTGCGTGACGCCCTGCGCCATCGCTTCGGCGACAGCGTCCTGGGTCCCGGCGACATCGACCGCGCCGCGCTTGCGCGCATCGCCTTCGCCGACCCAGGGGCGCGCGCCGACCTCGAGGCACTCGTCCACCCCCGGGTCCACGCCGCCCAGGCCAGGTTCCTGCGCGAGAGCCGCGATGCCGGGCACGCCATCGCCGTCCTCGAGGCCATCAAGGTCGTGGAGAGCGGTGGCGCCGACCCGTGCGATGAACTCTGGATCGTCACCTGCCCGCCTGGCACGGCCACCCAGCGCCTCGCCGCCCGCGGCATGACCGCTGAGGAGGCCGCGCGACGCCTCGCTGCGCAGGGCGACGTGGGTGCATGGGTCGACCGCTTCCACGAAGCGTCACGGCGCATCGGCCGGCCTCGCGCCATCGCCATTCTCGACAACGGTGGCACCCTCGCCCAGCTCCACGCACAGGTCGACGCACTGGCATGCCCCCCTGGTGATCCGTAGCGCAGTGCTTCCGTCGCAGTAGCCCCTCTCCCGATCCTCCTTAGCGCAGCGCCTCCGTAGGAGGACTTGAGAGGCGCAAGCTACTGCAACGGGGGAGGGGTAGGGGAGGGGGTATTCCGGATCTGGACCCTTTCGCAAGGGGAGGGGCTATCCAGCCTCGGACGGCGCCTCAGCCGCGACCGTGCCGCCGTGCCAGCGCCTCCAGCACCGAGTCCGGCACGAGCGGTACCCCAATCGCCCCGCTTCCAGCGCCTGTCGATGGCCCGTGGAAGTCGCTCCCCCCGGTCACCACGAGGTCATGGACCCCCGCCAGCGCCACGAGTCCCGCCACGACGTCCGGCGCGTAGTCCCCGTAGAGGCACTCCAGGCCCCCCAAGCCGCACGCCACCAGATCCGGGAGGCGCCCCGCGAAGTCCGGGAGGTAGGTCGGGTGCGCCAGCACGGCCACGCCCCCAGCGTCTCGGATCACCGCAATGACCTGCGCCGGCGGGACCTTTGCCGACGGCACGTCCCCGGCCATGCCGTTGCCGAGAAGGGATGCGAAGGCCTCCTCCCGGCTGGTAACGGCGCCGACCGCGACCAGTTCATCCGCGACGTGGGGGCGTCCGACGCTCCCGCCGCCGGCAAGGTCCGCCCGGCGCGCCACGCGTTCCCAGGAAGCCTGAGGGGCGCCCGCTCCTGACCGTGACCGGAGCGCGGCGTTCACGCGGCGGACGATTTCCACGCCACGGGTGATGCGGGCCTCGCGACGGGCGGCGAGCCACGCGGCGAATGGGGCATGTCCGACGTCGACCAGGTAGCCCAGGATGTGGCAGTCCCCGCCCGGGACGTCCGCCGAGAGCTCCACGCCAGGCACCACCGTGACGCCCCGCTCGATGCCTGCGCGCGTGGCAGCCGCGACGCCCCCAACCGAGTCGTGGTCGGTCAGGGCGATGGCGACCAGACCGAGTGACGCCGCCGCATCCACGAGGGCTTCCGGGGTGAGCGTGCCGTCCGAGGCGGTCGAGTGAAGGTGCAGGTCGATGCGCACGGCGCGTGCTCCTCAAGGGGGAGGTCAATCACGATTCGTGGGTAACCCCGGGTCCGATTTCTCGCGCAGCGCTTCCGTCGCAGTAGCCCTCTCCCGATCCTCCTTAGCGCAGCGCCTCCGTAGGAGGACTTGAGAGGCGCAAGCTACTGCAACGGGGGAGGGGTAGGGGGTGGGGGTCCCTCTCCCGATCCTCCTACGGAGGCGCAAGCTACTGCAACGGGGGCCGTTCACGGGGCAGATCGACCACCCGACGAAGGAGGGTGGACGCTTTCGTTGGGGAGGGGGCTTTCGCTCTCGGGAGCGGGGAGCCAGCCTGCGGCCAGCGAGTCGGGTTCAGCGGGCGTAGTCGGTGACGCGGGTCTCCCGGATGACCGTGACGCGGATCAGCCCGGGGAAGTCGAGCGTGTCGCCGATACGCTTGACGATGTCGCGGCCCAGGGCGGCGACCTGCACGTCGTCAACTTCATCGGGGCGCACAAGGATGCGGACCTCCCGCCCAGCCTGGAGGGCGTACGCGCGGTCAACGCCGGGAAAGCTTGCGGCCACCAGCTCGAGGTCCTGCAGGCGGCGGACGTAGTTCTCGGCCGTTTCGCGGCGGGCGCCGGGGCGGGCAGCGGAGATGGCGTCAGCGGCGGCGACGAGGAAGGCCTCCACGGTCTGGGGATCGGTTTCGAAGTGATGGGCGGCAATGGCATGGACGACCCGCGGGGGGATGCCCAGCTTCCGCGCGAACTCGGCGCCGGCGGCAGCGTGCGCGGTCTCCTCGGCCTGGGCAAGCGCCTTGCCGATATCGTGCAGGAGTCCGGCGCGCCGGCAGGTGGCCACGTCCGCGCCGACCTCCGCGGCCATGGTCCCGGCGAGGAGGCTCACCTCCAGGGAGTGCTGCAGCTGGTTCTGGCCGTACGACGACCGGAACTTCAGGCGCCCGAGGATCTTGAAGAGCTCCGGGTGCAGTCCCGAGACGCCCGCCTCGTACGCCGCACGCTCGCCGTCCTCGCGCAGCTGGGCCTCCACCTCCGTGCCCGCACGCTGCACCAGTTCCTCGATGCGCGCCGGGTTGATCCGGCCATCCGCCATGAGCTTGAGGAGGGCGACGCGGGCGACCTCGCGACGCAACGGGTCGAACGACGAGAGCGTGACGGTCTCCGGCGTCTCGTCGATGATGAGGTCCACGCCGGTTGCGGCCTCCAAGGCGCGGATGTTGCGTCCCTCCTTGCCGATGATCCGGCCCTTCATCTCCTCCGAGGGGATCGTCACGCTGGTCTGCGTCAGCTCCACGGTCGTGTCCGCCGCGCACCGCTGGATCGCCTGCGCCACGATCCATCGCGCCCGGCGCCCTGCCTCCTCCTTCGTGTGCTGCTCGACCTCCCGGATCCGGCGCCCGGCTTCCTCGCGCGCGGACGCCTCGATGCTGGCGACGAGCTCGGCACGCGCCTCCTCGGCCGTGAGCCCCCCGACCCGCTCAAGCTCCCGAACGTGGCCAGCCTTGATCGCTTCCGCCTCGGCGAGGCGCGCGGTCGCCTGCTGCTCAAGGGTTGACGACGCACGCTCGCGCCGTTCGATCACTTCGGCCTTGCGTTCGAGTGCCTCCTCGCGCGTGGACATGCGCTGCTCGCGCCGCTGCACCTCGGCGAGGCGGGAGCGCGCGTCGGCCTCGGCGTCGGCCTTGGTGCGGACGGCGTCTTCCTTCGCCTCAAGCATCAGCTCCTTGGACCGCGTGCGCGCGTCCTCAACGATGCGCGAAGCCTCCTCGGCAGCCTCGCGAGCGGCGCGGTCGGCGTCGGCGTCGCGTATGGCGATCGCTTGGCCCTGATGTGCACGTTGCAATCGAGCGTTCGCGGTGACGTACCAGGCAACCCCGAGGAGGACCGTCACTACCACAAAGGGGACGAGTACCGAAATGATGGGTTCCACGGAAAGTTCCCCCGGACGCACGAGGATACGTCACCCGCATAGCCCCAATCCCGCTTTCATCTTCCCACCGTATGGTCGTTCCTCGCCTGCTAGGGGGGCCGGGGTTGGGGAGGGGGCCTTCCAGCCACCGCGCTACCATCCACCGGACCGTGAGGTGGAGATCCCGTGTTATTCGACTTCCATACCCATAGCTTCTTTTCTGATGGGGTGCTCCTGCCTTCCGAGTTGATCCGGCGGGCGCACGTCGCCGGATATGGCGCAATCGCTGTCACCGACCATGCCGGCCCTGGCAACGTCGAGGAGGTCGTCGATGCGCTTCGGCGCGAGTGTGAGGTGGCGCGCGCGCACTGGTCGATCGCGGCGCTTCCCGGGGTGGAGGTGACCCATGTGCCGCCGGGCGCGATCGCGACGGTGGCGCGACGGGCGCGGGCTGCCGGGGCGGCGGTCGTGGTGGTGCATGGCGAAACGGTGACCGAGCCGGTCGAGCCGGGGACGAACATCGCGGCCATCGAGTGCGACGAAGTCGACATCCTCGCCCATCCCGGGCTCATCTCGGAAGCGGATGCGGCGGTGGCGGCCCGGCGCGGGTGCTTCATTGAGCTGTCCGCGCGCAAGGGTCACGCATACGCAAACGGGCACGTGGCGCGGGTCACGATCGCCACCGGCGCGAAGCTGCTGGTGAACAGCGATGGGCATGAGCCGGGCGACCTGCTCTCGGCCAAGCTGATCGAGATCGTGCTCCGTGGCGCCGCGGTGCCGGTCGAGTTGCACGGGTCAATCGTGGATGGTCATGCGCGCCAGATGCTGGACAAGGCGGTCGCGCGCCTCCGTTAGCCCTCAGTTATCCAAGTTTTCGCCCGTCGACTACGCCCCCCTGCACCCCATAGCCCCTCCCTAACCAATCGCTCTCGGGGGAAGGGTTGGGTCGGGTAACCCCTCTCCCATCGCAACGGGGGAGGTCGATCAAGATTCGTGGGGGGGGCTTTCTATCTCCGGCGAGGGGATATCTGGACCCCAAGGCGCCCAACTCAATCCGGACCCCGCGAGCAGGGCGAAGAACGAGCCTACGATGGGCGCCCCTTACCGAAGGCGAGGAACGAGCACCCCATGGGCAATGAAAACGCGCCAACAGGTGACCAAGGAGCGTACGGTGGTCCACGGTAACGGAAGGCCCCCGACGAACGAGGGCATACGGTAGGAGGATGAAAGGGACGCAGGATGCGCGGGGCGGGCGCTACGGAAACGGGAGAAGGGAACGGACGCCCGTACCCTGTAGGCTTGGGACTGACGCATCCTGCGAGTTGCATGGGCGTCGTGCACGTGCATGAGTGATACGGACAAGCCCACCGACGCCAGCCCTTCCACGCCCCGCCGCCGATCCCGCGCTCGTGCGCTGGCTCCCGACGCCACGCCGACGGCACGCCCGGACGGTGCGACTTCCCCTGCGCCGTCCGGGCTGACGCAGCTGCCGTCCTCGGCGCCCCACGGAGGCGCACCGCGCCGGCGTGCCGGGAACTCCACCCGACGCCCGCGTGCCATCCCGCCGATCGAGATTGCGGTGCTCCCTGTTCGCGATCTCGTCCTCTTCCCCCATATGGTCTCCCCGCTGCCGGTCGGTCGCCCGCGGTCGCTCCGGGCAATCGAACATGCCCTCGCCCACGGCCAAGTCCTGTGCATCGTCGCCCAGCGTGACCCAGACCTCGAGGACGTCGGGTTGCAGGACCTCCACCCCGTCGGCACGCAAGCGATCATCGGCCGTGTCCTGAAGGTGCCCAATGGGAAGTCGAGCGTGCTGGTGCAAGGCCAGCGCCGGCTCAGGCTGCTCGAGGTCGTGCACGAGGACCCGTTCCTGCTTGTCCGCGCCGAGCCGGTCATTGAGCCCGCCACTGCTGCCGACGATGGCGCGTCGGAGGCCGCCCGCAAGGCGGTGGTCGACATGCTTGCCCGGTGCGTCTCGCTTAGCAAGGACCTGCCCGAGGACGCCGTGGTCGCGGCGATGAACCAGGACGACCCCGGGCGCCTCGCCGATTTGGTGGCGTCAACCCTGCACCTTGAGCTGGCACAGCGTCAGGACGCCCTTGAGACGCTCGACCCGAACGCCCGGTTAGCGCACGTGGCGAGCATCCTGGACCGGGAGGTCCGGCTGCTTGAGCTCGAGCGCGAGATCCGCGAGCAGGTGCAGGCCGAGGTCGACACCACGGCGCGGCAGCTCTTCCTGCGTGAGCAGCTTGCCACCCTCCAGAAGGAGCTGGGCGACCTTGATAAGGGACAGGGTGACCATGACGAACTGCGCGAGAAGATCGCCGACGCCCAGATGCCGGCCCTCGTCGCCGAGCGGGCGCGCCGCGAGCTCGACCGACTGCAGGTGATGCCGTCCGCCAGCCCCGAGGTGTCGGTGATCCGCACGTACCTTGACTGGCTGCTCGCGCTGCCGTGGTCGAAGCGCACCGATGACGTGCTGAGCATCAGCGCCGCATCAGCGATCCTGGATGAGCACCACTATGGCCTGCCGAAGGTCAAGGAACGCATCCTCGAGTACCTGGCCGTCCGCAAGCTCAGCCCACGCATGAAGACGCCCCTGCTCTGCTTCGTTGGCCCTCCCGGCGTTGGCAAGACGAGCCTCGGGCGGAGCATCGCGACCGCGCTCGGCCGGAGCTTCGTGCGGGTGTCGCTCGGCGGCGTGCGCGACGAGGCGGAGCTTCGCGGGCATCGACGCACGTACGTCGGCGCGCTCCCCGGCCGGATCATCCAGGGCCTGCGACAGGCGGGCACGACGAACCCCGTCTTTGTCCTGGACGAAGTGGACAAGCTGGGAATGGACTTCCGGGGTGACCCGTCCAGTGCCCTGCTCGAGATCCTCGACCCCGAGCAGAACGCCACCTTCTCCGACCACTACCTGGAGGTGCCGTACGACCTGTCGCAGGTGATCTTCATCGCGACCGCGAACCAGCTTGACCCGGTCCCGTCGCCGCTCCGCGACCGCATGGAAGTGATTGACCTCCCCGGCTACACCGAGGAGGAGAAGCTCCACATCGCTCGCACGTTCCTGGTGG
>CAILQO010000614.1 GCA_903836285.1 uncultured Chloroflexota bacterium | reverse complement strand
CGTGACGGGGCTATGATGCGCTGGTGGGTTCGGCCTTCTACTGGCTCGTCGCCGCCCTGGTGATCGGTGGCGTCGCCGGTTCGCCAATCCGTGCGCTGCTCCCGGGGTACGTCGAGGGTGTCGCGCACGCCCCCCCGTCCTTCACCTCCCTGCTGCTCTCGATCCAGCTGGCGGTCGGCGGCCTCTTCGCCCTCGCCGGAGGGGCGTTGGCCGATCGGTTGAGCCGTCGTGCGATCGTCCTCTTGGGCATCCCTTCAGCCATCCCTGGCGCACTGCTCTTCTCGACCACTGAACCGTGGGTGCTGGTGCTTCTCGCCGTCGCGTGGGGGGTGCTGACTGGGTTCCAGTCGAGTGGTGGCCAGAGTTTCCTGCTGGGGTCTGTTGACCGGGCGCGCACCGGGACCGCCACGGCACTCTACTTCCTGACGACCACGCTCAGCGGCGCTGCAGGGGCATGGGTTGGCGGGATTGTCGCCGACCAGTTTGGGTTCGCTTGGGTGGCGTTCGGTGGGGCCGTCCTGGCGTTGACCGGCGTGGCGACCGGGGCAAGGTTCCTGCCCGACCTGGGGTCCGACTCGACGCGGGCGTCGGGCGCGCCGACCGTCGGCTACCGTCAGGTACTCGGGCTGCCGGGCATGTGGGCCATCCTCATGCTGCGTTTCCTGCCAACGGTCGCTTGGGGTATTGCGTCGCTGGTGATCCCGCTGTACCTGTACCGGCTTGCAGGGAACGCCACGGTGCCGGGGACCTACGCGTTAGTGAGCCTGGTCGTCGCGAGTGCCGGGCAACTGGCAACTGGGCGTGTGATTGATCGAGGGGCACGTGCGCGTGGAAGCGCGGTGGCGGAGGCGCCTTCGGGCACGGTCCCAAATCCGCTGCGTCGGCTGGTGCTGGTGATCTCCGGCGCGCTGCTGATGGCGGCGGCCTCGACGGGGTTCGCCATGGCCGATGTCGCCGCCCTGATGGTCACCGGGACTGGGTGGACGACGATGGCGTGGGCGCTCTCGACGACGATGCCCCCGTTGATGCGCGCGGTCTCGCCGCTCGATGCCCATGGGCGTGTCGTCGGGGTGACGCACCTGACGTGGAGCGCGGCAATGCTGACCGGTACGACGGTGGGCGGGATGCTCGTGCCGCTCGACCCGGTCGCCCCGATCATCGCTGCCACCACCTGTCTGGCACTCAGTGCCGTCGTAGCGGCGCGGTTCGCACGGTAGGCTTCGCGCCGATGGACGCAAGGTCGCAGGCGATTGGCATCGACGTCGGTGGCACGAAGGTGATCGTCGCCCTCATCGACGGCACTGGCGCGGTTCGCGACCGTGTGACGATGGCGACCCACGAACAGGCAGGCGCAGTCGCGGGCGCGGCTGTCGACGGAACCGGCGCGGTGATGTCGCCGGCTGATGACCTCGTTTCCCGGATTGCAGCTGCGGCTGCGGAGCTTGTGCGCGCCGCCGTGGTTGTCCCCGTCGGCGTCGGCTGTGCCACGACCGGCCATGTTGATGCGACCGCCGGGACGGTCCTTCACTCCGGGCTTGTGCCTGGATGGTCCGGCTACCCATTGCGGGAAAAGCTTCAGTGTGCTCTCGTGGATGCCGGGTTGCCGGACCTTGCAGTGGCGGTGGACAACGACGGCCACGCGATGGCCATCGCGGAGGCGCGGTACGGCGCGGCACGCGGGCACGATCACGCGCTATGCGTTGCGGTCGGGACGGGCGTCGGTGGCGGGTTCATCCTCGATGGGCAGCTGTATCGCGGGCGACGCGGCCTTGCCGGGTTGGTCGGGCACTCGACCATCGCGTATCGCGGACGCCGGTGCCAGTGTGGGAAGCGCGGCTGCCTCGAGGCCTACGCCGCGGGCCCTCGAATCGTCGATGAGTACCGGCGGCTGGTGCGCGCCGAGAGGCTTGGCGCGCGCACCGCAACCGTGGAACGTATGCAGGACGTCTGCGCACTCGCGGAGGCGGGAGACCGCGTGGCGACGCTGGCGATTCAGCGCGGCGGTGAACACCTTGGCGCTGGATTGGCGTCGTTGGCGAATGTGCTAAACCCCTCGGTGATCGTCATCGGTGGCGGCGTGCTTGGGGCCGGACCGCGGTGGTTCGACGCCGCGCGTGATGCGGTGATGGCGCGGGTACGCCATACCGTCGCCGTTGGGCTTGAGGTCGTACCTGCCGCGTTGGGCTCGGATGCCGTGGTGATCGGCGCGGGGCTGATGGGACTGGATTCGGCACTAGGGTGACGATGTGCCGAAGTCCTAACAAGTACGTTCGGGTAGGTGATCGACCCAATTCGTTCCCCAGACGATGCGTTTGCCGGGCACGTCTTGC
Organism: uncultured Chloroflexota bacterium; assembly: GCA_903836285.1. GTDB lineage: Bacteria > Chloroflexota > UBA11872 > UBA12225 > UBA12225 > CAILQO01. Next base: position 766 of record CAILQO010000614.1, on the reverse strand, counting down.
AGGAGGCTGATCGACGCGTTTTCGATGCGGATGTCTGCAGCAATCGTGGTGATGCCTTGGAACGCCATGATTGCCTTGCCGGTCGGAGACCCGTGGGAGACGAGGCAGACTCGACGCGAATCTCGTTCAGGGTCGGACGCGAACCGTCGCCATAGGAGGTCGAGGGCGCGCCCCATGCGCGCAAGCGTCACGGCATCAGACTCCGGAGGGTGGTGCCACCCCGCGTCAACGAAGTCATCGGGAACGGAAAGGTTGGGGAAGCGCGCGGTGAGGGCCGCCCGCCCGAGGAGCGGCCACGCGACAGGGAACGGTTCGATATGGTGTTCGTGGATGGGCGGATACGCTTCAAGCGGGGCGCCGGTCGCGCGGTGGATCGCTGATGCCGTCTCGAGGGCGCGGATATATGGGCTTGAGAGGATAAGGTCGAGGTCTGCACGGACGAGCCACTCACCGGTGGCTTCGGCTTGGCGCCGTCCGAGGGGCGTGAGTTCGCAGTCGATTGGTGCGCCGGTCACGCCGGCGTTGGCCTCGGATTGTGCGTGACGGACGAGGTAGATCAACATCGGATGGGCCCTTGGGGGCGTGGGACGCAGTTCAACCTGCACGGCGGATTGTGCCCGATCAACATGCCCAAAGCGATCACTAAGACACACACAAAAGCACTAGGACTTTCGGGCATCGTTTTGAGTTGGAACGCAGGTCCATCAATTTCGTAGCGCCGAATCTCTAAATTGGGCGTAGATTGCTCCACAAGCGATTCCATAAT
>CAILQO010000613.1 GCA_903836285.1 uncultured Chloroflexota bacterium | reverse complement strand
TGGCGCGGCGGGAACGGTGATCGGGCTGTGGCTGTGCCGGAACGTGTTTGCGGTGCAGTTCTTTGACCGGTTCCGGCCGGGGAGCGTGCTGATGGTGGTGCCGTGGGAGCAGCTGGGTGGGACGCTGCTCCTAACGTGCGCGTGTGCGCTGCTGGCGACCTTCGTACCGGCGTGGCGCGGGGCGTCGGTGCCTCCGGTGGCGGCAATCCGGGCGGAGTAGGGCGGAGGGAAGATTGCCCCTGGCCTCCGCCGGTGCGGGAGGGGACGGGGAGAGGTTCGCGCGTGCAACGGAGTTCTTACCCGCCGCTTACCGAGCGTTGATGCGCGCCTGAAGTCGCAGGCCTAGGATTTCACCAGAAATTGAGCTGGTGATCCCGCGGAGGCGACGTGCATGGCAACGACTGGTGACGGTGACGGCATGGTCCGGGGCTCGGTGCGAACTGGGCGTCGCGCGTTGCTTGCCGGAGGATCAGTGGCGGCGCTGGTCGCTGCCGGAACTGTCGGCGGGTTGGCGGGGAGTTTCATCACCGCGACCCAATTCGGAGGCGCCGCCCCCGTTGCGCACGCCGGTCCAACTCTCTCGGCGCGCATCCCCGCCAACGTGGACTCCGACATTGCGGCGCTGTACCGTCAAGTCGGTGGGTCAGTCGTGAGTGTGCAGACGGCGTCCGCCATCGCCCGGTCGAGAAACGGCAGGTCACAACCGCCTTCCGGGGTGATCCCGACCGGTGAAGGGACCGGCTTCATCGTCGACGGGGACGGTACCGTCTTGACCAACTTCCACGTGATCGACGGCGCCGACAAGGTGAGAGTCACGCTCATTGATGGCACCGTCGTCGAGGCCAAGGTTGTCGGGTCGGACGCTTCGAGCGACATCGCAGTCCTGCACGCGGACATCCCTGCGGAGCGCGCGGTGGTGGCGACCCTCGGTGACTCCGACGCAGTGCAACCTGGGCAGCTCGCGGTGGCGATTGGGACGCCCTTTGGCCTCGATCACACGATCACCGCGGGCATCGTCAGTGCCGTCGGGCGCGAGTTTGGGACGACGCCAGGGGGCCGCCCGGCACGCAACCTGATCCAGACGGACGCGCCAATCAACCCAGGGAACTCCGGTGGTCCGCTCTTCAATGCCGCCGGCGAGGTGATCGGAGTAACGACGTCGATCGAAAGCCCTGTGCGGGGGAGTGTCGGGATCGGTTTCGCAGTGCCGGTGAACCGCGTGCGGGCGGTGCTTGCGCAGGTCCGTGCCGGCAAGTCGGCGGACCCGGCGTGGCTTGGCGTGGCCGTGGGGACGCTTACCCCGTCGCTGGCGTCGTCGTTGGGGGTGCCATCGTCGGTATCCGCGGGTCTCGTACTCTCGCAGGTGGTGGCCGGCGGCCCCGCAGCGAAGGCGGGCATGCGTGGGTCCACCGCCGAGGACGGGACCCCCCAAGGGGACGTGATCGTCGCCGTTGATGGCAATGCCACTCGACGCACGACCGACCTGACGTCCTACCTCGACCGTCGCGCCCCGGGAGACGTGGTGACCGTGACGTTCTACCGTGACGGGAAGCGCTCGGACGTGAAGGTGACTCTCGGAGCCTGGCCACAGGCGTCGTCGTAGCGGTCATGGGCGACGAATGAGCCACGCAACGCGTCTCCCCTCTCCCGATCCTCCGACGGAGGCGCACGCTGTACTGCAACGGGGGAGGGGTAGTCCGGGGCGAGGGGTCTGCCATCCCATTTGCCCGTCCAGTGGTCCAATCGAACCTGCGAGGCACGATCAGGCGGGTCAGTGGGGGCAGGCGGCGAGTACTCGGGTGACGAAGGCTTCCCGCAGGGAGCGTGCTGACCCACCGATGGCAGATTTTCCTCCGCAGCGTGTTGCTTGTTGGCTTCGAGCGGCGACGCCCGCCCCGATTGCGCGTTCCCTCGACCACCACCCTCCGAAGTGGCGAACCGTTGCCGCGATCAGACGGCGGAGGCGAGGAACGTGTCGGCCGTCGCGTCACCTTCGCGTTCGGCAAGGCCCCCAACCGCAACCCCGGACAACTCCCACGACGTCCCATCGATACCCATCCCGGTCGCATCTGGTGCCGGACCGTCGCGCATGGTGCGGCGCAACCGGAAATCGAGGACATGCGTCGCAAGTGCTTGGTTGCGGGAGCCCAATCTCGCCGGAGCATCACCGTGCGACAGCGACGCCTCGGCACCACCTCGGGCGCGATGGGTGTGCACCTCCAACCGGAGCCCGGCCAACTCGCCGTCGCGCCACGCCCACCGATGGTCAGCGATGACGAGGCGATAGGCCGCCGACGGCCCGAGGAGTGCGCGTGGCGGCGCACCCCGCGCAACCGCGCCTGACCCGGTCACGACAACCAGGGCGGTCCCGGCGCGCGCCGCCATCGAGGCCAAGGTCGTCGCCGTCGCCGTCGTCAATCGGGCGCCCACCGGCATGGGGCAAAGGATGGCGTCGAACGCCTCGCTGCGCAGGAGGATGAAGAGGGCGTCGACGATGGCGCGCGTGACCTCCCGAGGGGTGCCTTGAGGCGACGGCAGAGTGCCTCCCGGGCGTACGACGATGGGTTGACAGGTCGAGGGCAAGCCGGCGACCACGACTGCGGGCGGGTAAAGGCGCGCCCCATCCTCGACTGGAGACCCGTCGATGATCGCCAACAGGTCGGGGCGCAAGGCGGCGGCCCAAGCCAGCATGAAGGTGAGGCGCCCCGCCCCGGTCGCCACGCCAACCTCGAGGATCGGTGGCACCGGCAACGGGCGGCCGTCGCGTGCCGTTGCCCCGGGCCACCACGGAGGCAGCCTGACAGGAGAACGCCGTTGTGCAGCGCCTCCGTAGGAGGTTGTATTCGCCCCGTGCCGTGTGGGAACCCCCTCCCCCGTTGCGACGGGAGAGGGGTGACTTGGCCCGTGAACGGCCCCCGTTGCAGTACGGCGTGTCGCCTCGGTAGGAGGATCGGGACAGGGATACGGGCCAGGTACTGGGGTGACGAAGGCCTTGGGGGTGCAGGGGGAACCCCAAGTCTGGGGGAAGGGGCTAGAACGGGTGAGGTCGGGAACGATGGCCTCCCGGTACGTGAGGCTTCCGGCACCCCATCGCTGGTGGACCGCCGCGACAACGCGCGCCAAGCCCCGCCGCCCATCGTCGGCCGCCGCGAGTCGTTCCGGTTCGGGCGCGTTCACGGCGCCAGTATAGAACGAATGTTCGCATTCCGCGAGGAGAATCCACCCGCAGGGGTTCGATCGCGAGCGCCAAACCTTGCGCTACCGAAACAGGCAGGCGTCGCCAAGGGAATAGAAGCGATACCGCGCCTCGATGGCCGACTCATAGGCGGCGCGCACCACCTCCGACCCGGCGAAGGCGGAGACCAGCATCAGCAGCGTCGACCGAGGCACGTGGAAGTTGGTCACCATGGCATCGACCACGTGGAATGGCGCACCGGGGTACAGGAACAGGCGCGTCCATCCGTGCCACCCCACGTCAGGCAGGCGATCACGCGACGCGCCGGTCGCCCGCGCCCACGACTCAGTGGCACGGACGGCGGTCGTCCCGACGCAGGTCACGCGCCTGCCCGCACGACGCGCCCGAGCAATCGCCCCGGCGGTCGCGTCTGGCACGACCGCGTACTCGGCATGCATCGGATGGTCGGCGATGCGGTCGGCACGCACCGGCAGGAAGGTGTCGGCACCAACGTGCAGCGTCACCGGCACGACCTCGACGCCGCGCGCCCGGATGGCATCGAGAAGGGCCGGGGTGAAGTGCAGGCCGGCCGTCGGCGCCGCCGCTGAACCTGCCTCACGCGCATAGACCGTCTGGTACCGCGACCCGTCGGCGAGGCGTTCGCGCACGTACGGTGGCAACGGCATCTCACCGAAACGGGCGGTGACGGCATCGACCGGCGCGTCGAACCGCACCGCCACGCCACCGGACGGGAGGCGACCGCCAACCGCAACGCGCACCTCGCCCTCCGTCGCGCAGCGGCTCCGTCGGAGGTCCAACTCGCCAACCGCCCCAGGACGGCTGTCATCCTCCGGCGCACGGGCGACCAGGATCTCCCCGGCACGGGTGCGATTCGCCGGTCGCACGAGGGCCTCCCACCACGGCGACCACGGCGCCTCGTCCCCCGGGATGCCGACGCCGCCAAGCGCAGGGCGAAGCAGCAGCAACTCGACCCGGCCGCCGGTCGCACGCCGGACATGCACGCGAGCGGCGATGACCCGACTGTCGTTCACGACGAGGACGTCGCCAGGGTCAAGCAAGCCCGGCAGGTCACGGAAGGCACGATGCGACATGCCACCGGTCGCACGATCAATCACCAGCAAGCGCGAGGCATCACGCGGGTCGGCCGGAACCTGGGCCACAAGGTCGGGCGGCAGGTCATAGTCGAAGTCAGCGGTGCGAAGGGTGGTCGCCGGCCGAGACCATGCATCCGCACCGGCCCCGCCTGCGCCCACCCCCGCGAGCGAGGGAGCAGGGCTGGGCGAGGGTCCAGGTAGCCCCTCTCCCGTCGCAACGGGGGCCGTATACGGGGCAAATCGACCACCCGACGAAGGAGGGTGGACGCTTTCGTTGGGGAGGGGGCTTCTCCGAATGCACATGCCCAGGTACCTCTGGTGACGTGGCCTGGCGACTGCCTACAGGAGTCGCGGCTGCGCGTCGGCACCGGGGTACGCAATGCCCAAGTGCCGCGCGGCCAACTCAGTGGCAACACGCCCGCGGCTCGTCCTCTGCAAATACCCTTGCTGGATCAAGTACGGCTCATAGACATCCTGGAGGGTGTCAGGTTCCTCGCCGACGGTCGCGGCGATGGTCTCGATGCCGGCAGGATTGCCCTTGAACCGCACCAGGAGCAGCGTAAGCAACTGGCGGTCAAGGTCGTCAAGGCCGTGAGTGTCGATGCCGAGGCCGTCGAGGGCGTCACCAGCCACCGTGCGCGAGATGATGCCGTCGGCCATCACCTGTGCGTAGTCGCGCACACGGCGCAACAGGCGCAACGCCACACGGGGGGTCCGGCGCGACCGCCGTGCGATCTCGGAGGCGCCGTCCGGGTCGATGGCGACGCGCAACACGCGGGCAGCCCGCACCAGCAGCCGCTCGATGGCCTCGATGTCATAGAACTCAAGGCGGAACTGCAGCCCGAACCGGTCGCGCAGCGGCGCGGTCAGCAACGCCGCGCGTGTTGTGGCGCCGATCAGGGTGAAGCGCTTCAACGGCAGGCGCAACACGCTCGACATCGCACCACGTCCGGAGACGATATCGAGGACAAAGTCCTCCATCGCGGGGTACAGCGACTCCTCGACGAGACGGTTCAGTCGGTGGATCTCGTCGACGAAGACCACGTCGCGGCCGCCGACCTGCGTCAAGACGCTCGCGAGGGCCCCCTGATGCTCGATTGCCGGGCCGGAGGTCGTCTTGATCTGCACGCCAAGTTCCGCGGCGATGATCCGCGAGAGCGTTGTCTTGCCGAGGCCGGGCGGGCCGTGCAGCAGCACGTGATCGAGCGCCTCGCCTCGGGCACGCGCGGCGGCGATGGCGATCGACAGCTGGTCCTTGATCGTCTCCTGACCGACGTAGTCCGCGAGCCGTCGTGGACGCAGCGACTCGTCGTCGTCGTCGCCCGCACCGCTCACGATGCGCTGCCGTGCCCCCTCATCGCTCATGGCGGTGCGCCGGACGGATCGCGCCCAGCCGCGGGCCAGCATGCCCCTCTCCCATCGCAACGGGGCAGGGGTTGAGGTCGTACTCGCCCCTCTCCCGTCGCAACGGGGGAGGGGTTAGGGAGAGGGATCTCTCGACGAAGGAGGGTGGACGCTTTCGTTGGGGAGGGGGCCCCCTCGCCCGGTCTGGCGAACGAATACTCGGGCGCCAGGGAAACGTGACCCACCAGCATGCGAACAACCGGATCCGTACGCATCGAACCGGTCACTCAGGGCGCAGGATCAGCAGGGCGGCACGGACGCGGTCCTCGACCGGGTCGGCCCGGGAGGCATCGGGCAGGTGCTTGACCGCAGCCTGCGCCTGCGCCGCCGTGAAACCCATCGCCTGCAACCACGCCAGCAACTCGGCGTCACCGGCGCCTGCATCGGCAGACGGGTCGGCGGGGCCAAGCTTGTCCTTGAGGTCGAAGATCACCTGCTGGGCGATCACCCGGCCGATCCCGGGGATGCGCGTCAAGGCGGCGATGTTTCCGCGCACGATGTCGCTGCGCAGGCCTGCCGGAGTCGACCCGGAGAGCAACGCAAGCGACTTGGCCGGGCCCAGCTTGTTCACCGTCAGGAGGCGCTCGAACAGGTCGATCTCAGCGTGCGTGGCGAAGCCGTACAAGGTCAAGGCGTCCTCACGCACCTGCAGGTGAGTGTGCAGGTGCACGTGACCTCCCACCTCGGGCAGGGCGGCGGAGGTCGACGCAGGCACCAGGACACGGTAGCCAACGCCCCCGACATCAACGACGACGACCCCGGGGGAGGCACGTTGGAGGGTTCCACGCAATGATGCCAGCACGTGGGGATGGTACGGCGCGGATGCGCAGAGGCGGGACGGGTCACCGTGCGGCAATGCGGGCGTGGCGAGTGGCGGCCAACCGCAAGTGCGCAAGCGCAAGGGCGAGGCCATCGGCGGCGTCGTCGGGGCGAGGCAGCGACTCAAGCGCCAGCAACGCCTGCACCATGCGCTGCATCTGCGCCTTCGGGGCGCGCCCAAAGCCGGTCAAGGCACTCTTCACCTCAAGGGGCGTGTACTCCACCACCGGGACACCGGCCTGCGCCGCGGCGAGGATCAGGACGCCACGCGCCTGCCCAACCGCCATCGCCGTGGTCGCATTCGCCCCAAAAAAGAGCCGCTCGATGGCCACGACGGCGGGGCAATGGCGGCGCAACAGCAACCCGGCGCGCGTATGGATCTCGGCCAGGCGCGACGGCGTCCCTGTACCCGCGGCCGTCTCAATCGTGCCGTATTCGATCGCGGCATACGAGCCGTCGGCGCGTGACGACCCGGCGACAACGCCGTACCCGGTCGTCGCGAGACCAGGGTCGATCCCAAGCACCAGCAGGTGGCCCCTCTCCCGTCGCAACGGGGGAGGGGGCGCAGGATGCGTGGGGACCCCCTCCGGGTCGGCACCTGATCCGGGCGCGGCGGACGGACCGAGCGAAGCGGCGATCGTCGCCCGGGCCCGCGCGGTCAACTCGTCAAGGCGGGACGAACCCACCACCCCGGACCTGCGCTACTCGGCCAGGGCGGCGAGGATTTCGGGCGTGAGCAGCACGTTGCTGTACACGTTCTGCACGTCATCCAAATCCTCAAGGCGCTCAACGAGGCGAAGCACCTTCCCGGCTGCCTCGGCGTCGACCGTCACTTGGGTCTTCGGTACAAACACGCGGTCAGCTGACTCGATTGCAAGCTTCTGCGCGTCAAGGGTGCGCCGGACCGCCTCAAGATCCTCGACCTCGGTGTAGACCTCGATGGACGTGGCATCGGCGATGACATCGATGGCCCCGGCGTCGATCGCGGTGAGGGTCAGATCGTCGGCGTCGACCCCTGCAGCAGGGATAACGACGCAGCCACGGGCGTCGAAGATCCACGCAACCGACCCGGACTCGCCCATGCCTCCACCCCCACGTGTGAAGACGTTCCGAACCTCGGCGACCGTGCGGTTGCGGTTATCGGTGAGTGCCTCGATGAAGATTGCGACGCCGCTCGGACCGTACCCCTCGTAGGTCACCTCCTCGAGGGATGCGCCGTCCTCACCAGTGCCTGTTGCCCGTGCAATCGCGCGGGTGATGTTCTCCGCAGGCATGTTGAGCCCCCGCGCACGCTGCATTGCGAGGCGGAGGCGGAAGTTGCCATCGGGGTCGCCACCACCCTGCCGGGCGGCAATGGTGATCTCGCGGGCGAGCTTCGTGAACACCTGCCCGCGCTTGGTGTCATTGGCACCCTTCTGGCGCTTGATCTGTGCCCACTTGCTGTGGCCGGACATGGGTGGTGAAGTACTCCTGGCCGTGAGCACCCGGCCCCGGCCGAGACATCGAAGGGGCGGGTCCCGGGTGTAGGCACCTGCTCCCCAGATTATAATCCCGCCTGACTGATGCCCATTGAATGGCAACCCCTGATCGGTAGCTCGTTCGTCAGCTTCCTGCTTGCGTTCATGCTGGTCAAGGCGTGGGTTCCGTTCGCCCCCAAGGTCGGCGGCGAGGTGCTGCTTGAGATCCCCCTCGGGTGGGCACAACGATTCCTCATCCACCGGACACAGGGCCTGCTGCTCGTCCTCTACCTGCTGCTCGGCAGCATCCCGGACGCCGGGGTCAACTGGTTCCTCCCGGGTACGCAGGCCGCTGGTCTCGCGGGACTCGGGCTGGTCCTCGCCCTGCCACTCCGGTACGTCCTCACCACCAACGGCGTCTCCATCAACAACGGGGTGCCGTGGGGGTGGAAGACCTTCCGCAAGTACGAGGTGCGCCCGGCCGCTCCACTCCTCCGCATCGATTCCCTGCCATCAAGCACGGCGATGCAGCTCGTCGGGCGACCGCAAGGACGCGGCCGTGCGCCCGACCGCACCCTCTACCTGCCCTCCACCATGGTCAATGACGCGACGCGGATCATCCGTCGCTGCGTTCGCTAGGTCGCCCGCCTCGTCATCCAGGAGCGTGCGCCAATCGTTATCCGAGTACTCGAGTCCCCCGACGGAGGCGCTTCGCTGCGGAGGATGTACTCGCCCGCCCAGGAGCACCACCTGCCGGTCGAAGGCGAGTGCCATCCCGGGAGGCAGCGACGCGCACGTCGCCTCATGGTCGAGGGCGTGGCTCATATGTGTGAACAGGGTGCGCCGCGCCGAGATTCGCCCCGCCATTGCGACCGCCTCCGCGATGGAGTAATGGGTCGGGTGGGGCCCCGGCCCAAGGGCATCCAGGACCAGCAGGTCGAGTCCGCCAAGCGCCTCGACCGCCGCCTCCGGCACGCCGTTCGTGTCGGTCGCATACGCAAAGGCTGGCCCGCCGCCGTCGTGCGGTGAGAACCGGAACGCCGTCACCACGCCCGGGCCGTGACGCAGCTCAAGGGGCACGACGTCGAGATCGCCCACGGTGAACGGGCCAGCAATCTCGCGCAGGTCGAGTTGGGGCTTCCCGCCCCCAAGGGGGCCCTCGCGGAAGGCGTAGGCAAACCGGTGGCGCACCTCGGCAAGCGTCTCGTCGGACCCGTAGACCGGCATCGCGCCCGACTGACTGATGTTGAAGGCACGGACGTCGTCCAGCCCCATCACGTGGTCGCTGTGCGCGTGGGTCAACAGCACGGCATCAAGGCGGTCGACACGGGCGTCAATCGCCTGCAGGCGAAACTCGGGTCCGGTATCAACCACGATCACCGTCTCGCGCCATTCGACGAGAATCGACGCGCGTCGCCGATGATTGCGTGGGTCGCTGGAGGTGCAGACGGCGCACCGGCACCCGATCATCGGCACGCCGTGGCTGGTGCCGGTGCCGAGGAACGTCAGCCGCATGGCACACCACGCGACGTCACGCAGCGATCATCCTGAATGTCGCAGGCAGGCCCTCCGCAAGCAGTCGCCAGGTCGCGCCGCTGTCGCCGGAGGTGTGGACCTCGCCTGAAAACGTCGCCATGAAGAACCGCCCAGGTACCTCCGGGTCGGCGACGAGGCCTAGCGTCGGCTGGAACTCCCCCGGCACACCAGCAACAGGCGCCCACGTGCCCCCGCGATCGGTGGTACGCAGCACGCGCGCACCAGTTCGTGCCGCGTCCTTGCCGAAGAAGCCCGATGCCCCATGTGTCGCCACGGTCACCGCAACGTCCGGGTCGGCGGGGTGTACCGCGATTGGGCGACAGTACAGCGGGTCAAGCCCGACCGATCTCGACGCCCACGTGGCCCCTGCATTCTCGGAGACGTACACGCCGTCCGGCGTCGCCGCATACATGACGTGTGGCGCGGACGTGCACGCGGCGATCCCGTGCACGTCCGGGTGGATTGACTCGCCGGCGACGGCCCCACCGATCGGCGCCCAGTTGCAGCCACTGTCGGCGGATACCACAAGCCCGCCAACCTCAATCCCAGCGTAGAGGACGGTCGACCGTGTCGGGTGTGGGAGGATGTCCATCACGTGCGCCGTGCCTGGAGGAAGCGGGTACGCCCAGTCTTCCGCCCCAGGCAGCGTGCGCAGGGACGCACCCCGGGTCCAGGTCGCACCGTGGTCGTAGCTGTGGAGCACGTCGGCCGGGTCCGTCCCCGCGGCGAACCCACCAGCTCCCCACGCCAGTGCCGTGACGTTCACCCCTTCAAGGGCGCCCCCGCACGGCAACCAGCGGATGCCCCCGTCAAGCGATCGCACCGCCCCAGCACGATGGCGCGGCCCCAGTGGCTCACGCATGGGCAAGCCGTAATCTGGCGTGATCGCTGCGACGATCACGTTGCCGTGCACCGCGACCGATTCGATGCTCGTATCGAGCGGGCCGAGGCGCGTCACCACGCCGCTGTCCGGGTTCACGCGGAAGACACCAAATCGCGTCCCAAGGAAGAGTCGCATGGTCATGCTCGGTCCCCGCTCCACTGATTCTTCGGGGGTGCAGGGGGTCGTACTCGCCACTCTCCCGTTTTCATTTCACCACCGTATGCGCTCGTTCCTCGCGCCTGCTAGGGGGAGGGAGTCGGGGAGGGGTTCCTCTCGGAAGGGAAGGGATGCCCGCGGGCCTTGCGGGTTCGATCCGACGCACGTCGTGCCCTACGCGGAGGACGAGGGTTCTCTCACCCCTACTGCTTCATCCGTGGGTCAAGGGCATCGCGCAGGCCGTCACCAAGGAAGGTGAACGCCAGCAGGATGACGGCAATGCACGCCGCCGGCGCCGCGATCAAGGTGGGTTGGCTGTAGATCGATGAGAGGCCGTCCTGGAGCATGTTGCCCCAGCTTGCGGTCGGCGGACGCACCCCGAGGCCGATGAACGACAGACCAGCTTCGCCAATGATGGCGGACGGGATGCCGAATGCCAGCGAGACGATGACCGGTGCCAGGGTGTTCGGCACGATGTGGCGCCACATGATCCGCGTCGGCGTCGCTCCCAAGGCGCGCGCCGCCTCCACGAACTCCTTCTCCTTTAGCGAGAGCACCTGCCCGCGCACGAGGCGAGCCAAGCCCTCCCACCCGAAGAGGGCAAGGCTGCTGAACAGCAGGAGGAGCCCACCCATCTGCTGCCCGAACCACGTGTCACGGAAGGCAGCACTCATGATGATGGCGAAGAGAATGTCCGGGATGGCATAGAAGACGTCCGCAATCCGCATGAGAATGTTGTCGACGCGCCCGCCGAGGTATCCGGAGGTGATCCCGATAAGCCCACCAAGGATCAGGCGAATCATCACGGGGACGAACCCAACGATCAGCGAGATCCGGGCACCCCAAATCAGTCGGCTCAATTCGTCGCGGCCAACCGCGTCGGTGCCGAGGATGAACGCCCAGTCGCCCGTGTCCCAGACCGGCCCGTAATAGACCTTCTCGTGATACTGGTCGTTCATCGAGTACGGCGCGACGAGCGGCGCGAGTACGGCGATCACCGCGACAACAATGACAGTGCCAATGCCAACGACGGCCATTCGGTTCCGGCGCAGCCTCAACCACGCGTCCGTCCACAAGCTGCGCGGCGGGGACGTTCGGGCACCCATCGCCACGACGCGCATGACAGGCGCAGCGGCGGTCACTTGTACGTGATCCTGGGGTCAAGCCACGCGTACACCAGGTCGACCGTGAGGTTTGCCAGCGCAATCAGCCCGGCGTACAGCACCGTCGTGCCGAGGATGACCGAGTAGTCGCGTTGGCCGACGGCCTGCACGAACATCCGACCCATGCCGGGAAAGCTGAACATCGTCTCGATAAAGAAGCTGCCGGTGATCAATCCCGCAAGTGCCGGGCCGAGGACCGTCGCCACTGGGATCATGCTGTTGCGCAGCGCGTGCCGCAGCAGCACGACTTGCGAGGCAAGACCCTTCGCCCTGGCAGTCCGGATGTAGTCCTGGCGCAGCACCTCCAGCATCGTCGCACGGACGAGACGGGCGATGAACGCCGAGAGGCCGACCCCGAGGCAGAACGACGGCAGCACCCACGGTTGCCACACGTTCCACGACCGTGCCGCCACCGGCAACCACTTGAGCCAGAGGCTGAACACGATCATGAGGAAGACCGCGAGGACGAATCCGGGCGTGGAGACGAACACGGTCGAGAGGAACAGGCTGACGTAGTCAAGCCACGTATTGTGGCGCACCGCGGCGAGGATGCCCAACGGCATGCCAATCACGATGCCCACGATGAAACCCAGCACGCCAAGCGTTGCCGTTCGGCCGAAGCGGCTCTCCCACCACGGTCGGTCCTTTGCAGGCGGAGCGAAGATGATGTCGGTGACGCCACGCCCCTTGTACTGGTAGGACGGGCCGAGATCGCCTTGAAGCACGCCCCGGAAGACGGGCGACCCATCCTTGCCGGTCTCAGCCGGCCACGCCCCAACATAGATGAGGAACTGCTTCCAGTCCGGCTCGTCGAGGTGGTAGCGCCGCATCAGCATCTCTTGGACGTCCTTGGGGAGCTCCCTCCCGCTGGACGAAACGTCGAACGGCCCACCCGGCGTCGCCTTCATCATGACGAAGGTGACCAGCGTGATGGTGACCAGGACGGGGATGATCCACAAGAGCCGCCGTATGAGGTAGCCAAGCATCGTCGTTAGGTCCCCAGTGTCGCCGGTGCAAGGCGCGCGCGCAACCTCGGAGACTACTCAGCAATCGCAGTGGGGGCAACGGTCGACGATGTGCCGGAACGATGGACCAGGCGCATCACAAGCCACAGGACCCCGGCAAGCAGGCCGACCCCAACGTAGTCGATCACGGGGATGCGCACCACCTCGTTGATGCGCACCAACTCTCCGCCGCCGTACGTCAGCGCCAAGGCACCGAGATATGCCAGCCCCCAGCCCAAGCGCGCCCCGCGCGAAAGCCCAAGCCCGTGCATCTGGGTGACGATGAACATCGTGGCGAAGCCGAAGGCAAACATTGCCCACAGCCCGGCGCCCTGGGTGACGGCGACCAGCGCCCCGTGCACAAGCACCAATGCCTCAAGCGAGACCGTCCACCACCGGTTCACGTGTGCCCGCGTCAGGAACAGGCTCCCCTGCAGCAATAACAGGAACATATAGAAGAACCCGACAAGGTGTCCGCTCGTCGCCTCTGTCGGGTGATACCAGAACGTGTAGATCGTGGCCCATGAGAAGTAGTACCCGTGGTGTTTCCGGGCAAATCGCACGATCTCCCGTGGAAGGGGCAAGCGACGTCCGAACGCCATCCCGCGCCGGTCGTTCTCCATGAGGAGTACCCAGATCAGTAGGATCGCAACCGACCCGAGGGCACTCCAGATCGAAACATCCTGGGCAAGACCGTCATAGGTCAGGTGGGTCTGCACGACATGGACGGCGATAAACGCCGCATTGATCGCGAGCGCCACCACGTTCACCCGATGCAATCCTGCGGTGTAGTGCCGGACCCGCACCTGCGCATACCAGATCGTGGCCCACGAGGCACACTGGTGGGCGGCGTACAGGCCCCATGCGACGGCGCGAGTGCCGATCGTGGGCTCGGGCAGAACCCAGAAGTACCAGCTCGCGCCCTGGTCGGGGAGATGATCGACCGCCGCGAGCCGATCGCTTACGGCCCAGATTAGCCACGTGAAGCCCGCACTGAACGCGATTCCGCCCCACAGGGCCCATGCGCTGTCCAGGCCCCGGTCGGGCATGGCGTCCCCATGGTGCGCCGTGGCCATCCGTCACCTCCCTTACGTGCGCAACCTGCGATCTGCGGGTGCTCGCGTGCGGCGGTAGCGTACCGCGATTACTCTAGGCCGCCGATCCTGTCGAGGTGCCGGTCACAGGCATGCACGCCGGCAGATTAGCGATGTCCGGCATCGACGGCAGCAATGACGTGCCCGTACGTGTCGTGTGTGCCAACTGGCGAAGTCGAGCCGTGAGCGTCGCCCGCTGAACCCGTTCTTCAACCAAGCAT
>CAILQO010000612.1 GCA_903836285.1 uncultured Chloroflexota bacterium | reverse complement strand
GCCCTCGTCGGCCTGTGCGGCCCGGCCTACTCGTCGTACATCGGCGTCGCCGCCGGTGGGCGCGACCTACCGCGCACCTTCACCCTGATGGGTGCCTCGATCACCCTCGGCACCGTCCTGACCGCCCCCATCGGCGGCGCCATTGCCGACGCGTTTGGGATGACGCCCGTCCTCGTCGGTGCGACCGTGCTCTACTTCCTTTCCTTTGCGAGCACGTGGCGCCTTGATGACCTGCGCATCGGTGGCACCACGGGCAGGGGTTCGGCCGCCACGGTGCCTGCCCCGCTGGTACCGGTCGCGGGGGGGGCCTGGCGCGGCTTCGTCGATCTCGTCCGCGAACCGGCGTTCACGCGTCCAGTCGCAGGGCTGCTCGCCCTCGTTGGGGCCGGGCAGCTTGGTCTCGCGCTTGCACCGGCATGGTTGGCGAACACGTACGGCTACTCGCAGGCAACGATCGGCCTGCTTGGCAGCATCGAGGCGGGCGCCTCGATCGGCATGAACGTCCTGTTGGGGCAGGTCGCGGCGCGGCGCGGGGCAACGTTCGCCATCGGGGTCGCCGGCGCGATGACCGTGGCATCGCACGCGGCCCTGCTTGGTGCCAGTTCACGATGGCTTGGCGGCGGGGCATACGTGCTGCGCGGCGGGGCGGGCACCTTCCACTGGATCGGCACCGGGGCGATTGGGGCGATCCTCGCACGCCTGTCGCGGCGCCTGCCGGGGGCAAGCGAACGGGGCTTCGCCCTGTACTACGCCGCTGAGGGGGCGGTCGGCGCCGCCGCCACAATGTCCGCGGGTGCCCTCTACGGCCTGTGGGCACCCGCGCCGTTCGCGGTGTCGTTGGCGGGCGTGGCCATGATGTCGGCGGTGGTCCTGTGGCGGGCAAGCGGGCGCAAAGCAGGAGGCAGGGATACCCTCTCCCACCACCAACCGGATAGAGCCGGGGCGACTGGGGAAGGCATCAGATGAGCGACGGACGGCACGGGCGACTGGCAGGCAAGGTGGCGATCGTCACCGGTGGAGCGCAGGGCATCGGGCGGGGGACCGCCCAACGGTTCGTCGAGGAGGGCGCGCGCGTCCTCGTCTCCGATATCCAGGTGGAGAAGGGCGAGGCGACCGTCGCGGCGATCAACGCCATCGCGCCGGAAGGTGCCGGCGCAACCTTCATGAAGGCCGACATCCTGGAACCGGCCGAGATCGAGGCGATGGTCGCTCACGCCGTCGAGCTGTACGGACGTCTTGACATTCTTGTCAACAATGCGTACTGGAATGCCGGCGGCACGGCGGTCACGATCGGTCTCGACGACTGGAACAAGGCGCAGGCGGCAATGGTGACCGCGCCGATGCTTGGGGCGAAGTACGCCGTCCCGCACATGGTGGCGGGTGGAGGCGGCAGCGTCATCACGATCTCGTCGGTGCACGGCCTGCTGGCGGCGGCGAACGGGGTGGCGTACGAGACGGCGAAGGGGGCGCTCATCCTGCTGACGAAGGCGATGGCGGTCGACTTTGGGCCGGACAACGTGCGGGTGAACGCGATCTGCCCGGGCTACATCAGCCACGACGCGCAGAACCGCACGTGGCAGCAGGACCCGTACTCGGCGGGCCTGCAGAACATGAACTACCCGTTGCGCCGGTGGGGTAGCCCGCTCGATATCGCCAACGGGGCGTTGTACTTGGCCTCCGACGAGGCGCAGTTTGTCACGGGGCACGCCTTGGTCATCGACGGTGGCATGACGGTGCAGTTGCAGGACAGCCACTCGCAGCGCGTGGCGCACTTCGTGGAGGAGTTCCGCAAGACGCACGGGTAGGCAACAGCCCGTCGTTCGCGAACCCGGGGCCAGGCGAAGGCGCGCCCAAAAGACGCCGGCGCGCCAACGGTCCAGCCCACGTGGGCGGCGTTACCGCAAGAAGCGACCGCCATCGACGACGATGACCTCGCCGGTCACCCATGGGGCCGTCGCGAGGTAGTCGATCGCCCCGGCCACGTCGTCGCCGGTGCCATTGCGCCCCAGCGGCGTCCGGTCGCGCGCTGCCGCCGCCGCCGCGTCGCGCCCGGCGTGCCACCGCGTCTCGATATGCCCCGGCGCCACCGCATTCACCCGCACGCCGGTCGGCCCAAGTGCCACCGCCAGGCTCTGCGTCACGGAGATCAGCGCCGCCTTGCTGGCGTTGTACGCCATGCTGCTCCCCACCGGCCGTAGCCCGGAGATCGAGGCGACGTTCACGATCGCTCCGCCTCCGGCCGCCTTCATGTGCGGGGCCACCGCGCGCGCCGCGAAGAAGGCGCTCTTGACGTTCAGCCCGAGGATCTTGTCCCAGACCTCGCCGGTAAGCGCGTCGAGGTTCGCGTAGTCGCTCACAAAGACCGTCGTGCCGGCGTTGTTCACGAGGATGTCGAGGCGCCCGAAGCGATCGACGGTGGACGCGACAAGGCGATCAATCTCGGACGGGTCGGAGACGTCGGCCTGCACCGCCCACCCCTCGCCACCGGCGGCGGTGCAGTCGGCGGCGGTCGCCTCGGCATCGTCCTTGGAGCGGGAGTAGTTGACCGCCACGTGCATGCCACGGTGCGCAAAGGCGAGGGCGGTGGCACGCCCGATGCCGGTGCCCCCACCGGTGATCAGGGCAACCTGCCCGCGATGGTCGGTCGGTTCGCTCATCGTCGCCCTCCTCGGCCCGGAACCCGCGCACGTCGGTCGGCGGGGCGTCGGCCAGTGTGCCACGCGCACCAGTCTCACGGGGGGTGTCACAAGACGACCGCACACCACACCTGATCCAGAGAGAAGACGACGAACCATGACGACGATGCTCCCCACGGAGATTGCACCCACGACGTTTTTCGGGCACGACCTGCCGTCCTCGACCGAGGGCATGGAATCACGTCCCGTGGCATGGCCTGCGTGGCCTGCCTCGTCGGGCAGGCATGCCGGCGCATCGCCCGCACCCCGACGCGCGGCCCGGCGCCGGCGCCGGTCGCCCGCCGTCCCCATCGATGCGACTGCCGACGTGATCGCCGGCCTGCGCGCACTGGTGTCGCACGGCCTTGACGATGGGCGGGTCACCGTGCAGGCCGTGCGGGCCGTCTTCGACGAGTCGGGCGAGACGCTGTCGGACCGTCAAGCCGATGCATTCCAGAACCACCTTCATTCGCTCGGGATCGACCTGGTCGATGACGTTGAGGCCGACGACACGGTGCATTGCTCAGCGGGTATCAACAGCTTCTGGCAGTACTACAAGGAAATCTGTGCGCACCCGCTCCTGACCGCCACGCAGGAAGTGGAGTTGGCGAGGCGGATCGAGTCGGGTGACGCGGCGGCGCGCCATCGCCTTGTCATCAGCAACCTGCGGCTCGTGGTTGACATCGCCCGCCGGTTCGGCACGCGTGCGCTACCCGTCGAGGACCGCATCCAGGAGGGAAACATCGGCCTCATGCGCGCGGTCGAGAGGTTCGACTGGCGTCGGGGTTTCAGGTTCTCGACCTACGCCACCTGGTGGATCCGGCAGGCAATCACCCGCGCCGTCGCCGACAAGGGCCGGGTCATCCGGCTGCCAGTGCACGTGAGTGAAGCCATCTCGGGGGCCAATGCCGCGCGTCAGCGCCTCGCGCATGCCCTCGGCCGGGAGCCGCTTGACGACGAGGTCGCCCTTGCGCTTGGCGTCGACGTCGACCGCGTGCGGGAATGGGCGAGAGTATCGAACCCGGCACGATCGCTCGAGTCGTTGGAGGCAACTCCTGCAGAGGACGAGAACGATCTCGGTTCGTCCGCCACATGCATTGACCGATGCGACGGTGCCGACTGGATACCGGTGGCCGAGCAGCGGTTCGATCCGGTCCCATGCCCGGACGAGACGCTCCGGTACCGGTTTCAGGCCGAGGAACTCAACCGACTGCTGTCGCGCAGCCTCGATGAGCGGCAGCGTGCCGTAATCGAGATGCGGTTTGGGTTGGGTCACCACCACCGGCCGCACTCGTTGGAGGAGATCGGGAACTGCATGGGCGTCACCCGTGAGCGCATTCGCCAAGTCGAGGCGCGTGCCCTGCGCGCGTTGCGCACCTCCGACGCCAGCGCCCTCTTGCGCGACTGCCTCGGGGGCTACGTGCCTGCAGAACGGACCTACACGGCAGCACCAAGCGAGTTGTGAGCGATTCACGAAGAACTGCAACGCGTTGTTAACAGCGCGCTGTCACTCCCTTGGCTACAGTGAGGACCAGCGAGACGAGGGGTACCAGCAGGCTACGCTCGCCTGCCCTTCGCCTCGGCGGTCAGCCGACAGACCGGCTTGAACGCGTGCAATGACGCACCCCGCTCCGGGCGCCACCCACCGCCCCGGACGGTCGTATATCGAGGAACGACTTCAAATGGTTGCACCTGCCCCAGTGAACAGGCCGACCACCCGTACCCCGCGTACGCGGGCGGCTGCGTCAACGAAGACAGCCGCCCCCAAGGCGACCACCCATCGTCCGCGTGGCGCGGCACAGGCAGCAAGCGATGCGACGCGTTCGCCCTCCACCGCTGCGCGCACGGCCGCCAACGAGATCATCCCCGGCTTCAAGGACATCGTCGCACGGGGACTTGATGTCGGCTACGTCAACCTCAGCGACATCCACGACCTCTTCGAGGAGGAGGGCGAGGAGTTCGACGAGGCGCGCCTCGCCGTTGTCCGAATGCGTCTCGAGTCGCTCCAGATCGAACTGGTCGAGAACGACGCCGAAATCTCCCCAACCCAGGAGGGATTTGGCAACGATCAGGTTGAGACCCGTCCGGAGACCGAATCCGGGGCCATCCAAGCCGATCCGGTCTGGCAGTACCTCAAGGACATCCACGACATCCCGTTGCTGACCGCCGCGCAAGAGGTCGACTTGGCCCAGCGCATCGAGGCAGGTGACGAGTCGGCCCGGCGCCAGTTCACCACCAGCAACCTGCGCCTCGTGGTCAGCATCGCGAAGCGCTACGTTGGGCGCGGCCTCTCCCTGATCGACCTGATCCAAGAGGGCAACATCGGCCTCATGCGCGCCGTCCAGAAGTTTGACTGGCGACGGGGCTTCAAGTTCTCGACCTATGCCACCTGGTGGATCCGCCAGGCGATCACTCGTGCCATCGCCGACAAGGGCCGCACGATCCGCCTCCCCGTCCACGTCTCCGAGGCGCTGACCAAGCTGAACGGCGTGCAGCAGCGACTGACACAGGCCCTCGGGCGCGAACCCTCCGATGAGGAGATCGCCCTTGAGCTTGGCCTCGACGTCGCACGCGTTCGCGAGACGCGGCTGGCGTCGCGCCCGACCTCGTCCATCGACCAGCCAATGGGCGACGACGACGAGGCCAGCGTTGCCGACTTCGTCAACGACCCGAACGCCGGTCCCGAGGAGATCACGCAGGACCGGATGCTCCGGGAAGAGGCGGACCGCATGATGGGCCGCGTCCTGAACGAGCGCGAGAAGCGCGTCCTCGAGATGCGGTTCGGCCTCGGCGACCGCCAAGTCCTTTCACTCGAGCAGATCGGCCGCGAGCTTGAGCTCACTCGCGAACGCGTCCGCCAGATCGAGGCGCAGGCGCTGCGCAAGCTTCGGGATCCGGAAGTCAGCGCCCGCCTGCGCGAGTGCCTCGTCATCTAGGCACGGCACACCTGCGCCCGCGACGGCGCCACTTCCACTGCGCGCGCCGGCACCCGCTCCCGTTCAGGGGGCGGGTGTTTTCGTCTCGGTTCCCGCCGCCGTGGCTGCCGGGCCGGACGTTGCCCCGACGCCGCTTGCGAAGCGCCCAAGCGCCTCGACGACGTCGGTCGGCACGACCCACTTCTGGGAAGGCCCCCCGGCGACGGCCCGCACGGTCTCGAGGTACTGCACGGCAATCGCCGTGGAATCCACATCGCGCGCGGCGCCGTACAGCACCTGCAGGGCGCTTGCAAAGCCCTCGGCGCGCAACGTCGCTGCCTCGCGTTCGCCACTGGCACGAAGGATTGACGCCTCCTTCTCGCCCTCGGCGACAAGGATCGCCGCCTCGCGTGCGCCCTCCGACTCGAGGACCTGCGCCCGACGCTGGCGCTCGGAGGTCATCTGCCGGTTCATTGCGCCCAGGATCTCGGCCGGCGGCACGATCTCGCGGATCTCGACACTGGTCACCTGCACACCCCAGCGCTCGGTGGCATCGTCGAGCCGGACCCGCAGCCGCTCGTTGATCTCCGCGCGTTTCGCCAGGACGTCGTCCAAGTTGATGTCGCCGATGACCGCACGCAGGGTGGTCGTGGCCAACCCCTGCGCCGCGCCCGCGAAGTTGCGGACCTGCACCACCGTCAGGGTCGCGTCGACCACCTTGGTGTAGATCAGGAAATCGATGTCGATCGGCGCGTTGTCGCGCGTGATGCACGTCTGGTGGGGCACCTCGATGAACTGCTCACGCAGGTCAATCGAGGTGGCGCTATCGATGAACGGCACCAGGAGGACGACCCCCGGCCCGCGTTGCCCGATGCACCGTCCAAGCCGGAAGACCACGAGCCGCCGGTACTCATCAACGATCCGGAGCGACCCGATCAGGAAGGTGAGCACCGCAAGCGCGGTAACCACCAGGAAGATCGTCGAGGCAAGATCAAGGGCAGTGGCCATGGGGCCATCCTAGCACCGTCCCGGCCACGCCCGCCCTCGTGCCTACACTTGGCGACGGAGGGGTCAACCCAGCCATGGCCGCAGGGGAGCGCGACGCACCCGACATGCAGGACGAGACGCGCGCCCCGGAGACGCCACCGGAACCGGCGGTCACCCCGTCGCCGCCACGCTCATGGGTGGCTCGCCTGCTTTTGCAGCACCGGTCGGCCATCCTGGGGTACGCCCTGTGGGCTAGCGTTGGCGCCCTTGGGTACACCGTCGCAGCGACCGTCGAGCTGCCGTACGTCATCGAGCGCCCCGGACCGGTCTTTGACGTGCAGGAGAAGATCGAACCGGCCCCGACGAGGAAGCACGGTGCGATCTACATGACCACCGTCATCACGTCGAACGGTCGCCTCGTCTCGATCGTGCCCGCCCTGGTCGACCCGAAGGCCGCCGTCGTTCCCCGCACCGCCATCCGCCCGGAAGGCATGTCCCCGGAGCAGTATGGGCGGGTGACGACGCGGATGATGGACGAAAGCAAGATTGCGGCACAGGTGGTTGGCCTTCGCGCCGCCGGCTACGAGGTGCAACTCGAGGGTCAGGGCGCCGAGGTGCAGGAGGTGCAGGCCGGGTCGCGCGCCACCGGGCTGCTGATGCCCGGCGACGTGATCGTCGGCGCCGGCAGTGACCCGGTGAAGGCCTCCGCCGACGTCATCGCCATCGTCCGGCGCTTCCGGCCGGGCGACCTGCTTCCCTTGGTGATCATGCGCGACGGTGTCCGGCGCGAGGTATCGATCCCCCTCGGCGCCGCCCCAGATAACCCGGAACGACCCCGCGTCGGCGTCGTCATCCTCACCCACACCCTCGATGTCAAGTTTCCTGTGGATGTCAAGATCACGACGAGTGATGTCGGCGGGTCGAGCGCGGGCCTGGCCTTCGCCCTTGGGGTCTACCAGGCCGCCTCAGGAACGGACCTCACCGGTGGGCGCAAGGTGGCGATGAGCGGTGCCCTGACCCCCGACGGTAAGGTCGACCCGGTGGCGGGGGTGAAGTTCAAGGTATGGGCCGCCGAGGATGCCGGTGCCGAACTCTTCATTGCCCCCGAGGCGAACCGTGCCGAGGCCGAGGCGGCGGCGAAGCGCCTGCGCGTGGTCGGGGTCGCCACCTTCGACGATGCCTTGCGGGCAGTTCGGGCCTTGCCCGGACGCTAGCGGGCAGGTGCTTGCGGGGTAGGTGCCCGGGCGGCCGGCGTCGGCACGATCACGACCGGCGCAGGCGTGGCGGCAGGTGCCGGTAGCGGCACGAGGTCGACGATGCGGTAGCCGGTCGACACGACGATGGCTACGACGACGGCGATGGCGAGAAGCAGGCGGAACGGTCGAGGCCGCGCGCCCGGTGTGCGGAGGGCGTCGGCGTCGCGGGATTCGAGGACCTCCCGCATGAACGGCCGGACCGGACCGTGCAACGGCAACGGCCGGGGGCGCCGACGGAAGATCACGGCCAGGCGCCGTTCGATGGCCGCCAACGCCGCCAGGGCGCCGGAGATTACAAAGGCGGCACCCATCGTGGCGGCGACGAGGATGATCGCCGCCCGCGTCGGGTCGGTGGCAAGCACCTGCAGGTAGGCGTCGATCACGGCGATGCGTCGGCGATCGGTGGCACGGTCCGGGCACCACGTGGTTGCACCATGCGAACGATACCCCGGTGCCGTCACCGGCACGGCCCCAGACGCGTCCTATAGTGCGAACCCGCGCGCCGGTTGATGGCGCCGGGCACGAAGGAGGTCGCGCCGATGGGGGCCGACGCGTCGCAGGTGCCGCAGGTCATCATCCTCGCCGGGGGCAAGGGCGAACGATTGCGCCCCTACACCGACGACCGGCCCAAGCCGATGGTGCCCATCCTCGACCGGCCCATCCTCGAGTACCAGGTGCGATGGTTCGCCGGGCAAGGCGTCAAGCGCATCGCCATCTCGTGCGGCTACCTCGCCGAGGTCATCCAGGACCACTTCGAGGACGGGCGCCGCTTCGGCGTCGAGATTCGCTACGCCATCGAACACGAACCACTCGGTCGAGGCGGCGGGATCAAGCTTGCATGGAACGAGCTTGACGACACCGGCGGCCCCGTCATCGCCACCAACGGCGACATCGTGACAGCCTTCCCGTTGGCCCCGATGTTGCAGGCGCACCGCGAGTCCGGGGCGATGGCGACGGTCCTCACGGTGCCATTCAAGAGCGTCGTCGGCATCGTCGATATCGAGGACGATGGGCGCGTCACCGGCTTCCGATCCGAACCGGTCCTGCCGTACTGGGTGAATGGCGGGGTCTACGTCTTCGACTCGAAGGTCAGGGCGATGTTGCCGGACAAGGGCGACCACGAGGAGGGGGCCTTCCCCGAACTCGCCAGGAACGGCCAGTTGCGGGCATACCGGACCGACGCCTTCTGGCGGGCCGTCGACACCGTCAAGGACATGTCGGTTGTTCGCGAGTACCTGACGCGCCGGCTGCTCGACAGCTTCCTCGGGGCGTGATCCTGCACGCGCGGGCACGTCGCCGTCCGACGACGCGCCTGCGGAGTCCCTGAACGTCCTGCCCATCCCGAATTCGCCACCCAAACCCGGGGAAGGAGCTTCCGGCATCCTTATACTCCCCGGGATAATGCTGCACGTCCTCGTCTTCGTCTCCGGCCTGACCGTCCTCGGGTGCGAGTTGACGGCCTCGCGGTTGCTTGCCCCGTACTTCGGCACCTCCCTCTTCATCTGGGCCAACGTGATCGGCCTGATCCTCCTCTACCTCACTGGGGGCTACTGGATCGGCGGGCGCCTCTCTGATCGCATACCGATCCGCGCGGCGCTTTACCACACGTGCGCCTTCGCCGCGATCTTCATCGGTCTCGTGCCGTACATGGCCCGGCCGATCCTTTGGTTCTCCAGTTACGGCTTCGCGTCGGTCTCCCTCGGGATCTTCTGGGGGTCGCTCCTCGGCGTGGTCGGCCTCTTCCTGATACCCCTCACCCTCCTCGGGTGCGTCTCCCCATGGTCGGTTCGCCTCGCCGTGACCGACCTAGCCGGGGCAGGTCGAGCCGCCGGCAGCCTGTACGCACTCTCGACCCTCGGGAGCCTCGCGGGCGCCTACCTGCCGGTCCTGCTGCTTGTCCCCACCGTCGGTACCGACCGCACGTTCACCGTCCTTGCGGTGACGTTGCTCGTGACGTGCATCGTCGGGTTGGCGCTGGAACGTCGCGCCGGGATCCCCGGTGAGGGCCCGTGGCTGCCCACGGTGCGCGCATGGACGCCCCGCCTCTCGGCAAGCTACGTCGTCGCCCTGGCGCTTATCGCGGGCCTCGGCCTGCTGCCACGCGGGATCGTGCGCGCCCAACCGTACGGCGAACTCCTCTGGGAAGGGGAGAGCGCCTACAACTACATCCAGGTGGTACGGCAGGGCACACGCACCGACCTCGTCCTGAACGAGGGCCACGCGATCCACTCGATC
>CAILQO010000611.1 GCA_903836285.1 uncultured Chloroflexota bacterium | reverse complement strand
CCGCTCACAGGCGGCGATCGACGCGACGATCGAGGCCGGCATGTCGCGCACCTGGGTGGCCGTCGACACCGACCTGCCCGGCGCGTGACCGGACCCGACGCGCCGCGAGGCGCACCTCGCAGTGCCGACGCCACGGTGAGGGTCGGCACCGCAGCCATGCTTCCGCGCGCATCCCTGTGGAGCCGTGCGCTCTTCGGCGCCAAGTACATCGCCGCCGGCCTCGGGTCGTTGGTCGGCGACCTCGCCTTCCAAGGTGCGTTGATCAGCGGCGCTGGACTGTCGCCGACCGTCGCGATCCCGGTGTCGTACGAACTCTCGCTGATCGCGCACTTCTTCATTAATGACCGGTGGGTCTTCGCCCGTGGCTCGTACGGCCCCGTGCGCCCGCGCCCGGCGTGGCAACGGCTGTTGGCCTTTCAGCTCTCGGCGCTCGTGCCGCAAGTGGTCACCATCGGCATCGCCCTCTTCTTGGTGGACGGCCCATGGGCGGCGCAGTTCGCGGACTGGTGGGGGTCGTACGTCGCAAAGGTGCTCGGCACGGGGGCAGGCTTCCTCTGGAACTTCGCGGTGAACTTCCTCGTGATCTGGCGCCCCGCCCCGGCGGGCGAGCGTCAGGACATCCCAGCGAGCACGCGGTAGGTCGCCTGCCCGGGGTCGAGGGCGACCGCCCGCTTCGCCATCGCCGCGACCTGCTCTTTCGGCAACGTCGAGCTTTGGGTCAGGCGCGCGTAGTGCCCGGCCGCCATGGCGTTCCACCCCGGGGTCATCACGATGGTGCTGACAAGCGCCGCAACCACCGTGACGGTGACGACCCGCAAGTCGGGGCGCCCGCGCGGGAACGGCCGTTCCGCCACCGCCAACCCGCCTATGGCGAGGCCGACGAACGCGCCCACCGACCACGCGAGCGGGGAGGTCGCCCCAAGCCCAAAGACCGACGCCGCCACGCACGCCGCGAGCAACGCACCCGAAACCATCACCAACGACATGACCTCGTCGCTCGCCACGACCGCCGGAACGATCGGGCGTCGGCTTGCGACGGGAACCTCGGGGCGGCGCGTCGGCGCCGGGACGAGGCCCTCGGGCGTCACGAGCATGCACGTCGCAATCACGACCCAGTTGATGAGCGTGATCGCGGTCGCGTCGACCCCAGAAAGCCCCGACACAAGGATGCAGAGCAAGATCGGGGCGAGGGAGGCCGTCGCGACGCCGACCGCCCCGCCGCGACGCAGGCGCCACGCAAGGACAAACGCCGCGCCGAGGTTCACCGCCCACGCCGCGAGGCCGACCGCACCGGTCGTCAAGAGCACGTCGAGGACGACGTTGTGCGCGCGGTCGTACGTAATCTCACCCTGCACCGCGCGGATATCGGCGCTGGTGCTCGTCGCCAAGGTAAACACCTGCGACTCCGGACCGTAGCCCATGATGCGGTACCACCACCCGCCCGGCGCACGCGACCCCGGCGACCGGTTCAGGGCGGCGACGTCGCCGTACTGCGCCCCGGCGAGAGCGGCGGCCATCGCCCGGGCCTTCGCCTCGACCGATGGCGGCCGGTCGGCGTAGACCTCGAGCGCGTGGAGCCAGACGTTTGTCCGCCACCCAAGACTCGCCGCCGACGCGGTCGACCCTTGAAAGTTCAGGCGATCGTTGACCACGGCGACCGCGCGGTCGATCGCGCTTGGCCCAACCGGTGTGCTTCCAGCGACGGGTGTGCCTGGCGCGACAGGTGCGGTCGGCGCCACCGCAGCGCCCTCGCCGTTCACCGGGGCCGCGGTGGCAAGCGACGCCCCCGCCGGCGCCGCGGCGGCTTCCAAAGCGGTCACGGCGGCCGGTGCGGGCGCGGGCGTCGGTGCCTCTCCTTCGGGACGGCACCCAACGACGGGGAT
>CAILQO010000610.1 GCA_903836285.1 uncultured Chloroflexota bacterium | reverse complement strand
TCCTCCTCACCTCGGCGGGGATGCAGCAGTTCAAGCCGTTCTATCTTGACCCCGCCCGCGCGCCGTCGCGCCGTGCTGTCTCGATCCAGAAGTGCATGCGGACGAGCGACATTGAAGAGGTCGGTGACGCGACGCACCACACCTTCTTCGAGATGCTGGGCAACTTCGCCTTTGGGGCGACGCCCGGTGGTGGGTACTTCAAGCGCGAGGCGATTGCCTTTGCCTACGACTTCGTCACGCAGGAGCTCGGGTTGCCCCTTGAACGGGTGTGGGCCACGACGTGGTCCGGCGAACCGGGGATACCGGCCGACGACGAGGCCGTGGAACTCTGGCAGGCCGCCGGCATGCCGTTGGCGCGGATCCGTGGCCTGAATCGCAAGCCCGACGGTTCGCGCGAGAATTTCTGGGGGCCGACCGGCGACAGTGGCCCGTGCGGCCCCTGCAGTGAGTTGCACATCGACACGCTTGGCACGTGCCCGGAGGGTGCGCCGGACGCCGATTGCGGGCCGGGTCACGAGTGCGGGCGCTTCGTCGAGATCTGGAACCTCGTCTTCAACCAGTTCTACCAGGACGTCGACAAGTCGCTGCGCCCGCTTGAACATACCGGAATTGACACCGGTGCGGGTCTCGAACGCATCGCGGCGTACATGCAGCGGGTTCCGTCGGCGTACGAGACCGACCTGTTCCGCCCGCTTGTCGCGGCCGCCGAGGCGGCGCTTGGCGTCACCTACGGCGCAGCGCCGGAGACCGACCGCGGCCTGCGCATCGTCGTCGACCACGTGCGAAGCGTGACCTTCATGGTCTCCGACGGGGTCTTCCCCTCGAACGAGGCGCGTGGGTACGTTGCCCGTCGGCTGTTGCGTCGCGCCGTGCGCTACGGGCGCCTGCTTGGGCATGTTGGGCCGTTTCTTGGCGCGTTGGTGGACGCGACGATCACGCGCTTTGGTGGCATCTACCCCAATCTGGTTGAGCGCGCCGCGACGATCCGGCAAGTGGTCACGCAGGAGGAGGCGCGCTTCTCTGAGACCCTCGCCGCCGGCACCGAACTGCTGGATGGCGAACTCGCACGCCTCGCACCGGGGGCGGCGTTGTCCGGCGCGGCGGCGTTCCGCTTGTACGACACGTACGGCTTCCCGCTTGAGCTGACGCGCGAAGTCGCGGAAAGCCGCGGCGTCGCCATCGACGAAGCCGCCTTCAGAGCCGAACTCGAGGCCGGACGTGCACGTAGCCGTGCGTCGGCACGCTTTACGAAGTTGGCCGAACTTGATTTGCCCGCAATCGAGACGGCGTTCGATGGCTACGAATCGCTCGACGTGCCTCAGGCGCGGGTCGTGGCGGTGCGTGCCGGTGGTGAACGTGCCCTGAGCGTCTCGGCCGGTGCCGAGGGTGAGGGCGCGGGCGACGACGTCTGGGTGATCCTCGACCGCACGCCGTTCTACGCCGAACGTGGTGGGCAGGTCGGCGACCGCGGGACGCTTGTCGGGCCGGCGGGGACGTTTGCCGTCACCACGACGCAGGCGCCACAGGGCACCGCGGCGGTGGTGCACGTCGGCCGGGTGACGGCGGGGACAATCGCCGAAGGGGATGCCGTTCGTGCGGTCGTCGATGAGGCGTCACGGGCCGGGACGATGGCGCACCACACGGCGACGCACCTGTTGCACGCGGCTTTGCGGGCTGAGTTGGGCGAACACGTGCACCAGTCCGGGTCGCTCGTCGCACCCGATCGGTTGCGCTTCGACTTCGCGCATGGCCAACCCCTGACTTCCCGTGAACGTCGCGCGGTGCAGGTGCGAGTCAACGCCGCCATCCGCGCCGACCTGCCGGTGGACG
>CAILQO010000609.1 GCA_903836285.1 uncultured Chloroflexota bacterium | reverse complement strand
GTCAGCCAGTTCGAGAACCGGTGCATCGACGGCGTCGCGCCCCCAAAGGGAACGAGGAACCTTCGCCCCATCGCCGACACCGAGGCGACCCTGAAGCGCTCAGGCAGGTGCAGGTTAAGAGTGCGCGCCCCGACCGCTTCACACAGGCGGACGGCCTCGGTCACGCGCGCCACCTCGTCAGACGGCCATCCTGCGACCTTTTGGGACGGGAACGGACCGTGCATGCTCAGGATTGCCACGCCGGTCTCCCGGACAAGGCGGTTGAGGTAGGCGTGTTGGCGGGTGTCCCACCGCTCGTCGATGATGACCTCCACGCCCTCGTAGCCCGCGTCCGCGGCGAGCCGGAACGTGCGCCCGAGGCCGTAGGTGTACGCCGACCCGGTCGACAACGCGACCACGCCCGCCTCAGGGCCGTCTGGGGCGTGGACGTCGTGCGGGGCTTCGGTGCGCCCGGAGACACCGGCCGGACCCGCCCTGGCCTCTCGCGGCGCCATCGAGGAATTCTACAAGCGCCACTCCCCCTCACCCGCGAGGAACAAGTGGGGGAGGGGCCGAGTACTCGGATGAGGACCTCCCCGCGCTCTGCACCACGTGCGCCTAGGCAGGAGGGTCGGCGAGTCGTTGGCTTGGCAAGGTGGTCCAGGCCACGCGGCCACCGTCCATCTGGATCTGGTAGGTGAACAGCCTGGGGTCAAACGCCTGCGAGTGCGACACTAGGAAGACTTGGCGGAAGTGGGAGCCGACAATCCCCACCGGGTCTCGCAGCAAGTCGACGAGGGCGCGCGCCCGCTCGCGATCGAAGCTCGACAGGGGTTCGTCGAGGAACAGGAAGCCCGGCGCCGTGCCGAGCTCCCGGGGCAAGGCGGCGATGGCGAACCCAAGGCGCAGGGCCAGTGAAAACTGGTCCTGGGTGCCGCCGGAGAATAGTGACCGCCGGACCCATCCCTTCTTGCGTTCGTCGTAGACCTCGAGATGGAACCGGTCGTCGAGACGCGGGAACCGGTAGCGACCGGCGGTCAGGTCGGGCAACAGCCGGCCCATCTCACGTTGGGTGTTCGGCAGGATTGCGGCCATCATCCGCGCCCGGGTCGTGGTCAAGATCGTCGCCGCGCGTTCACGGGCGCGGAGCTCAAGGCGAGCGGCGTCACGCCGCGCCCGGGCTTCGGCCAATGGGAGCGGAGCCTCCGACGCGCCGATCATCCGTCGTGCCGCGGCGATCGCCTCAGTGGCTGCGCCGACATCCGCGAGGAGGAAAACCCACGCCTGCGTGGCGGTCGCCCGGTCGGGTTCAAAACCGTGAGCCGCGGTGACCGACCTCCGGATCTCATCGATTACCCCAGTGGGGTCATCGGGCAGGTTGCCCATCCGCATCCCAAGCACAGCCGCGGCCTCAGCGGCCGCCCGCCATGCCGTCCCCGCGTCCGCCTGCGCGGCGGCGCGTGCCCGGTCGGCATCGCGTTCAGCATGGTCCTGTTCGTCGACCACGCGCCGCGCCTCGACGGCGTCTGCAACCCGCGCCGCCTGCGCGAAGCCCTCGGCAATACGTTGGGGGGGACGTCCAATCGCCAGGGACCGAGGTCGACCCGCCCACCCCAGTAGCGACGTGAGACCCCCTCCCCAACCCCCCGTTTCTACGGCAGGCGGGCTGTCCCCAGCACCGGGGTGATTCTTTGCCGTGGCGGCATCGAGTTCGGTCGGGAGGTCGGCCAGGCGTTCGAGGGCAAGCGAACGGGAATACCGGGCGGCTGCGCTCGAGGCCTGAAGGGCTGCTTCCGCGAAGCCCTGCACGTCGGAGGCTCGTGCAACGTTCTCGACGTCCGTCGTCGCGTCGTGCGCCGCGTGAATCAGGCGCTCAATCCCGACGATGGCGCGCCGCATGCGTGCGGCCTCGGCAGAGGCCGACTGAACTTCGTTCGCGCGGCCACGCAACCTCGCGACGTCGCCACGTGCCTCGTTGGCTCCGCGGCGCACCGTTTCGGCGAACGTGGCGACCGCTTCGCGTGCCGGAAGTGACGCAGCGACCTCCACCCCAAACCCCACTCCCAAGCGCTCTTCCGTTATGCCCGTATTCGCGGCTTGCCCCGCTCTCAGCGAGTTCCCTGCCTCTTGCCCTTCCCGCGTTGCGTTGGTCACCCCGGCGTCCCGAAGGCGTCGCAGCAACCGTGCGAACGGCGCGCGCTCAAGGTTGCGCGGATCGATGGTGTCGAAGGTGTCACCCCCCGAGTACGAGCGCCACCGCTTTCATCTCGATCGCCGCGTCGACCACGTCGCGGAACGCCCGGCGCAAGCGTCCGCGCCGCTCCTCGAAGCGGGTCACCGTCAGGCGCGCCGTGAATCGGTTGAGGTGATTAACGGCGGTGGCGACGATCCGGGCGGTCATGAAGGGCGGGTCCTTCAAGTGCGTGGGACGGGATATGCGCTATCGACCCCTGAGGTCGTGGGATTGCGACGAGACGGCAAGGGGTGGCTAGGCAGTCCCGAATGAGACCGGGCTTCGTCATCCGTCGCGCAGCGCCTTCTTCGCCGTTCGTACTCGCCCGCTTCACCGGCCCCGGCGCGATGGACCAGGAATGAGGTGGCTGGGGCTACCGAGGTGGGCTTGGCGCGGCTCCTTCGCTGAACGACTTCCTAGCCTTGGCGAACCACCTGCCGGTGACGCGCCCGACGGTCATCGCGGCCGACGTGGTGTCGACTCGTGATGCGTGTTCAGCTACCCCTTGAGTGGTGGATTGGACGGCGTCCTGCATCCGCTGTAGCGCTGCGGGTGCGCCCTCCTGCACCCGTTGGATGGCGGCCGGCGCGACCGTCTGGGCGGCACGCATGGCGTGTGGGGCCGCAATCTCGACGAGCTTGCCGGCGACCGGCGATGCGACAGAGATGGCGCGAATCGCGGTCGGCAAGGCGGCGTCGATGGCGGCGGTGACTCCGGCCGCAGCGTGTTCGGCTGACGCGCGTGATTGGGCCGCCCGCGACGCCTCCGCCGCGCGCGCCGCGCCCAGCTCGCCCATGCGTGTCGGCATGCCGGGAACGTGCGTGCCGGGTCCAAGGGGCGCAACCATTCGCGGCGAGGCGGCGCGCCGCTCAAGGACCGTCCCGACGCCGATCAGGACTCCCCAAGCGACCAGGAGGGCAAGCACGGTGAACCCGACCACCACGGAGTCGTCCCGGTCGCCCCAGAAGAACCGGTACCCGAGCGTCAGTGCATAGGCGACCGGGAAGGCCACCAAGAGCGCCTTCACCGTGCGGTTGGTGCGCTGGGCGACGATCACCCGCAGCGGCTTGACCAGCCAGAGGATCATCCCGGCGATGATGAAGAGGCTGAACAGGTTCATCCACCCTCGATCATACCCGTGTCCCGGATTGGCATCGACGTTGGTGACGCTTCACTGCCAACGCCCCGGCTTCCGCCGAGAGCGCTTCCTCCTCCTCCCCCTCCACCGTTGCGACGGGAGTGCGGGACGTGGTCCCCATACGATTGGCACACCATGACCGCAGCGCCACGACGCACGACCCGCCGAGCACCATCCGCCGAAAGGGGACGCGGGCCTGCCGACTCGCGACGGACGGCGCCGCCAGTGGCTCGGCCAACGGGGCCTCTAGAGCTGTCCGCGGCGATTACGACCCTCACCGGCGTTGCGCTCTTCCTCGTTGGTGGAACATGGGACATCTCGTGGCACGTGGTCGCGGGCCGGGAGTCGTTCTGGAGCCCACCGCATCTCGTCCTGTACGCCGGGATCCTGGTCATCTTTGCCGCCGGCGTCCATGGTCTTGCGACCGCGTGGCGCCGACGCGTCGCCCCATCTGCCGGGTCGGTTATCGGTGCAACCGGTGCCGGTGTCTCGTTGGCGTCCGCCCCACTCGACGACTTCTGGCATCGCATCTACGGTCTTGACGTCACCGTCTGGAGCGCGCCACACCTCCTCCTCATCGGTGGGGTTGTCCTTGCCGCGTTCGGGGCCGTCGTCACCGGCGCCCGTGCCCACCGGCACCGCACGTTACCGGCGCCGTGGCTGTCGTTCGACGCACCGTGGACCGTTCCGACGATGATCGTGATTATTGGTGGCGGGTTGATGATGGGTGTGGCTGGCGCCACGGTTGCCGAATTCGATTTTGACGTGGCCCGGTTCGCGGTTGCCTGGCACCCGCCGATCCTTGCAACGGTCGCCGCATTCGGGATCGCACTGGTGGCACGGGCATCGCGCCGGACAGGGGGTGCGGTCCTGGCGGCGGCGGCTTACACGCTGGTGCGCGTCGCCATCGACTGGGTCCAGCGTGCGCTTTCGATGCCTCGCCCAGACGTGCCGCTGGTCCTGGTGGGTGCCGTGGCATTCGAGGCGGTCGTTGCCGTTGCGCGTGCGCGATGGCCGGGGCGCACGCCCGGGGCAATGGTCGCTGCCGGGGGCGGCGCCGCATCGGCCATGCTGCTCCTCGCCGTCCAGTGGCCGTACACCACAGCGCTCGCTGGGGCCGTGTGGTCTTCCGCGGTCCTTGCACGGTCCCTTGCGCCGTCGATCGTCGCGTCGGCGTTGGCCGGGTGGATTGGCTGGGGTATCGGTCGACGGATCGGGGACGTTGCAGTCAGCGACGCGCGTAATCCCAACGTCGGCCGAGCCCGATGGTCCGAACTCCTGCTTGCGGCTTCGGCGATTGGGTTAGCCACGTCCGCGATCGCGCCGGCGGTGGCACGTGCCGGTGCACCACGGGAGGCGTGGGAAGCGCCCGCGACCGGCGCGCCACCCGTCGTTGGCAAGGTGGAGGTCGTACCGGCAGCACCGCTAGTCGGTCAGCCGGTGACGGTCCGCCTTGCGATCACCGATGCAACGTTGCTTCAAGCGGTCGGTCGCGCCGTCGCCGTGCCGTTCGAGAGTCCTCGTGCGGGCGACGTCGTCGAGGGGGCGATGCGCTCGCTCGGCACCCCGGGCGTCTACGAGGCGACATTCGTCCCACGCGAAGCTGGGCGGCGTTGGTTCAGCGTGTACCTGCCCGGTGAGTTCGGCAGAGTGGCTGTGACCAGCGGTTTCGCGACGTACACGCCCAATCACGTCAGCCGGGCGACCCAACCGGCGGTCCGCGATGCGGTCTTGCGTCCGGAACCCGGCCCCGATGAGACACGGCCGGACTGGCTCGAACCGGTCGCTGTGGGCGGCATCGTGATGGTTCTGACGGTGGCAACGCTGGTGGTGTCCTGGGCGGTTCGTCGCGCTCGGTAGGCAACACCCCGAGGCGCTCCGACGCCGCGTACTGTGACCTGCTTGCGGCGAGTGCGGCCCCGGCGCGGGGCGAGTCCGCTGCGCCTTCCGCCCGTTCCGTCCATACCCGCAGTCCGCGACGGGTTGCGAGGGACGGGAAGGACTGCATTGGGCGCGAATACTGATACATCCCCTGCGGGTGGTGGGCGCGGAAACCCGCGTGCAACCGGCGCTAGCGGGAAGCCCGCGTTCCCAAGCACCGGGCGAAGTGCACCGAGCATCGCCACGGTCCCAGGTGCCGGTCGAACCGCAGTACGCCTCGCACCGGTGCCGGCGTCCTTGCCCCTTCCCGGCGAGGCGGGTGCTCGACCACCGGGCCGGCGAGCGACCAACCGCCCCCCGGTGAGGGTTGTGGTCGGCGGGCTTGCCGGGCCGACGCCGGTCCAGGTGCGCACGCACATTCGCGTCGACGGCGCCGCGAACCCGATTGACAGCAGCCGGTCGAACGTCCTGGTGCATGGCGACGCGATCACCTCGCTCGCGCGCCTTGCCCCAAGCTCCGTGGACGTCATCTTCGCGGACCCGCCGTACAACCTCCAACTGCGCGCGACTGACCTGCGCCGCCCGAACGACAGCGCCGTGGCCGGGGTCACCGATGCGTGGGATGCCTTCGGGAGCTTCGCGGAGTACGACACCTTCACGCGCGCATGGGTCGAGGCGTGCCGACGGGTGCTCAAGCCGAGTGGCAGCTTCTGGGTGATCGGTAGCTACCACTGCATTTTTCGCATCGGCACAATCCTGCAGGATGCAGGGTTCTGGCTCCTGAACGATGTCGTGTGGGTCAAGTCCAACCCGATGCCCCATTTCCGTGGCGTGCGCTTCACGAATGCGCACGAGACCCTCATTTGGGCGAAGCGTGATGAGTCCGCTCGAAACGTGACCTTCAACTACCAAGAGATGAAGGCGCTGAACGGCGGCAAGCAGATGCGGTCGGACTGGCACCTGCCGATCTGCGGCGGCCGTGAGCGTCTTCGCGACGGGTCCGGACGCAAGCTGCACAGCACGCAGAAGCCGGAGGCGCTCCTCGAACGGGTGGTGCTGTCCACAAGCCGCCCGGGCGATGTCGTGCTTGACCCGTTCGCCGGTTCCGGCACGACCGGTGCAGTGGCGCAGCGCCTCGGGCGACGGTGGATTATGGTGGAGCGCGACGCCGCGTACTGCGACCTGATCGAGTCCCGTGTCTGCTCCATCACGCCCATCGCCGATTCCGTCGACCGAGACGCAGTCGTGGCCGGGCGGAGGTCGTCTTAGGCGCCGTCCGGGGCATTGCCGACGGCTGGTCCCCCCAGACCAATCCCGTTCAGGACGGCGTCAAGCGCTTTCGAAAGATCCCGCGCGGCGTAGGCGGCGCGTTCCTGGCCGGTCCAGACCGGGCGCAGGTAGTAGTCGATGAGACCGGTCAACTGCACCCACGACTCGTGGAGCGGGCGAACCGCAAGCGGCTGTTGCGAAGCCTGGATCGCCGCAGCGCGGTTGCGCGTCGCTGCGGCGCCGGTCATGAATCGCACCTCGGACCCGCGCACGACCGGCGCCGCGATGCCGGTGCGTAGGGCACGTTGATCCCCGTCTGGCCCCGCGAGGTAGCGCATAAGGTCCCAAGCGGCGTCAACCTCGGTGGTATTGGTGTTCATTGAGACGAATGACCAGTCGGCATACGTTGCCGCCTGTCGTGACGACGGCAGCGGGTAGACGTCCCAGTCAAAGCCAAGGTTGCGCGTCGAAAGCAGCGGGATGGCGTGCTGGTACCAGACCCACATCGCGACGGTACCGCCATCGAAGGTGAACGCCTGGCCGTTCGGGTTCTGCTGCTCGCTTGGCGCCACGCCGTATCGCCAGACGAGGTCGGACGCCCACTGCAACGCCTCGTGCACGACCGGTTCGGCGTACCTCGACCGCGACAGGTCCTTGCTGAACTCGGCGGCGCCGTTCTGGCGGATCAGCGACGCCCAAAACGGCCGACCGGTGAGCAGGGTTCCCATCTGGCGGTAGCCACCGCCCGCCACCCGACGCGTCAATTGCCCGGCGACCTCGAGGAATCGCGCCCACGTCCAATCGGGTGTTCCCCACGTGGAGGGAGGCAGCGACATGCCCGAGAACATCGACTTGTTCACGTATAGGACGAGGTTGCGGGCTTGGTACGGCAGCCCGTAGAGACGCCCCCGATACATGCTTGACTCGATGTACCCGGGTTGGTAGCCGGCGAGGAAGGCGAGGCCGGTCGACCCTTGGAGGCGCTGAAGCGGGTACAGGGCGCCGGCCTTGAGCAATGGCAGGGCGTTCGCGCCATCGTAGGCGATGACATCTGGCAGCATCCCCGCCGCCGCAAAGGTCGAGAGCTTTTCGTGATAGCGGTCAAAGCGCTCGGTCGAAACCTTGACGGTCAGGCCATTGCGCTCGGCGACGAAGCCCTCAATCTGCTGTTCGAGGAGCTTGTCGGTCGGGACCGGCGTGGCGGATCCAGTCCCGGGCGTCGGGATCGTGTTCCCGGATGCTCCAGATGCGACCGCCGCGAACTGGTTCGCCACCTGCATCCAGTTCACCCGGGTGTTCAGGCCCGGCCCGGCGGTGAAGGGCAGTGGGTACTCGGGGCCCCACGAGTACCAGGTCAAGGAGGTGGGCGGCTTGGTCGTGGGATGGCCACATGTCGCTGCTCCGGCGACGGTCGGCACGGTCGCCGCCACGGTGCCGGTGACCAGCCGGCGCGCAAACACCCGGCGCGTCACGACGGTCTCCGGTTGGTTGGAGGTGTCAGGCGCCGTTCGCATGCCGCTTCACTCACCGCTCCCGCCTGAAACGAGTGTGATGCCGAGTCCCGAACTGGATCCTCCTGAGGAGCCGCACGTTTCTGTGCCGTACGCGGTGGATCGATGCATACGATGCCGGGTACCCACGTTGCGAAGGGACGCCGTGGCAACCGTTCCTCGCTCGGCGCTGGCGTCGCGCCATTCTCGGTCGCGGAGTCCAACGGGAGCGCCCCGACGCTAGACGCGCGCCCCGATCGTCGCCCAGACTGCACCAAAATGCAGGATCGACGCGACGAGAACAAACGCGTGCCAGATCGCTGAATACCACCGCCACGACTTGCGCAGGTGAAAGGCAACACCGGTTGTGTAGGCGATACCTCCGGCAATCAGCAAGGCCATCGGCGTCGCCTCGATCTCAGCGAGCGCACGTTCCATGCCGATCGCAACCGACCACCCCGTGGCAAGGTACAGCAGGAGGAATGCCCCCTGAAAGCGGAAGCGGACCATGAATTTGAGCAACACGCCAGTGAGTGCCAGTGACCAGACCACCATGAGTTGCTGCGGTCCGTCCGACAGCACCAGCAATCCGAACGGGGTGTAGGTCCCGGCGATCAACAGGAAAATCGCAGAATGGTCGAGCAGGCGCCAGCGATCCGCAACCGTCTCGCCCCGGCGATGGCGGAAGCGTGAGTTGTAGACGAACGATGCCACCGAGGACAGCGCAAGGGTCGCCCCGTACGCAATCCCCGCGACCGCGGCGAGGCCCCCGGCGATCGTCGATGCAACTCCAATGGCGGCGAACGCCGCACAGCCAAACACGGCTTGCACGCGGAGCATCCATCGATCCTGCGGGATGATCGGCAGGCCTTGGTGCGAGCGCACCGGCACTGGAGCGGTCATTGAGTCTCCTCGAGGGTTGCGGGGTCGACGTTTCCGCCGCAGAGGACGACGCCCACACGCTCGCCCGGCGCGGGCAGGTATGCCCCGGACGACAGTGCCGCGAGAGCGGCGGCGCCTCCAGGCTCGAGGGCGAGGCGAAGCCCATCCCACGCGAGCCGTTGCGCCGCGCAGATGTCATCATCGGAGACAAGCACGACACGTTCAACGTGGGCACGAGCAATGGGGAACATCAGTGCTCCGACCCTCGTGGCTCCGAGGCTGTCCACCGCCACGCCACCGACAGTCACATCGACCGGTTCGCCTGTGCGGAGAGCGCGATGGAGCGACGGGCAGGCCTCCGGTTCGACGCCCACGACGCGCACCCGGCGATCGGTCGCCCCCCCGAACCACGCGGCGACCCCACCGATCAGGCCACCACCTCCTACCGCAACGAGAACCGTGTCTAAATAGGGGGCCTGAGCCTCGAACTCACGGGCAAGGGTCCCTTGCCCCTCAAGCACCCCTGTCTGGTCGTACGGGTGGACAATGAGCGCCCCGGACTCGGCAGCACGGGCCTGCATCGCCTCATACGCATGCGAGAACCGGTCGCCGACCACGCTCACCTCGGCGCCGTAGCCGCGAAGCCGGCGGATTTTCGCGGGGGGTGCGACTGACGGCACGAAGACGTGGGCCCGGAGGCCAAGGTCGGCCGCGGCACAAGCAACTGCGGCGCCATGGTTTCCGCCTGACGCGGTGATCACGCCGGCCGCCGGTGGGTGGCTCGACAGGATGCGATTGAACGCGCCCCGGGCCTTGAACGACCCGGAGCGCTGGAGCGACTCGAGCTTGAGGGTCACATCGCCCGGCAGGCCCAAGTCGCCTGCAACCAGCGGCACGATTGGGGTCACGCGCACCCTGCCCGCAATCCGGGCAGCCGCCGCCTCGATTGACGCCCGATCGATCATTCCCACCCTTGACGCGGGCGCTCGAACGACGAGTCGGCGCGTTGCAGGCGGGAGTGTATCGGGATGCGGGCAGCCGGACACCGAGCCGCGTCGGTCACGCCCGGGGCGGTGCCACTGCGGGTACGAGATCCCTCAAGCTCCATGATCGCGTCCGCGACCGCCGACCGTAGGCGACCTCGAAATGGTCGAGCGCCGTCTCCCACGACACCTCGTGGCCAAGACGAGCCTCAGTCTCGCGGAATTGCGCTAGGCGAACGAGGATGTCGGCGGATCGTTCTCCCGGAAACACCGTTCGCAGGCCTCGCTTGCGAATGGATTTCTGGAGCGGTTGGAAGAACGTGAAGTACCAGCGTCGCCATGTCTCGCGGCTGGTGTCCTCGGTGACCGACAGGACGCGCCCGCGACCGATTGCCTCTGGTGGCGCCGCATCCCGAAGTTCGACCAGGCAGGGATACGTGCCGATGCGGGACGCACCGATCTTTGTCAACCCCGTCTCGCGCTCGAACGTGCGCCGTTCAATGAAGACCTGCTGCTGCTCGGCATCAGATGGCGACAGGTATTCGGTGACCTCGGCTTCCAGTTCACCGATACCCAGTTGGCGCGCGGCGGCCACGCGGTGATGCCCATCGAGCACGTAGTAGTCGTAGCCAAGCTTGTACAGCTCAAGCGGTGGCATGGGTTCGCCCCGCTCGAGCCGCGACTTGACCCCCGCGAATCGCGCCGTGTCCTCCTTCCGCGTGCGTCGCGGGAGGAATGTCGGCAGTAGCTCGTGAGCGCGTCCGACGCTGCCGGTGACTCGGTCGACCGGCACCTCGCGGAGCCCGAGGCGCACCGCCGTGACGGCTCCCGCTTCCGCGACGTCACTGCCAAAGTTCCGGATGCCGGAGTTCGCCCGCTCCTCGCCGGTTATGCCAGTTCGCACGTAGACGACCGGGCACGGCGCGCCCCGGAAGAGTTCGTCGGCGACGCTTCCCGCCAGGCGCTTGAGGCCGCGATGCGGTTCACTGGCGACGAAGAGCAGGTCGGCGCCGAGGACGCCCGCGGTGGCGGCGATTGTCGGCCCCGGGGGGCCGGCGCGCACGTGCACGTGCACCTCCAGGCCGGTCGTTCGCAGGCGCCCTGCGACCGCCTCGAGGTAGAGCGTTGCGCCGAACACTAGCGTCTCGCTTGGCCCAGCGCCATCCAGGTCAAGCATTGCCGGGGTCCCTGGCATCAAGTCGGAAGCGATGATCGGCAGTGCCCCGGCGGCAGCTGACGGCACCACGCGCAAGAGGTGCACGCACGCACCCGTTGCCCGCGCGACCGCCACCGAGTGAGGGATCGCAGCTTCTGCCTCGGCCGAACCGTCGAGCGCAACGACAAGGGTTTGCAGTGTGGGCGAATCGGGCGCGGTGGTTGGCGACGGCTCCCTGAAGCGCTTGGTGACAACAACCGGTCCGACTGTGGTCTGGCCGGCCGACGTGCCGTCATTCGCCCCGGACGCGACATCCGGGAGCGGGGCAGTCGCTTTCGCGGCAACCCGTGCGCCGACGAGCGCTTCGATGGGGTCGGCGCCATGTTGGTCTTGGCTCACGTCCGTTCCACCGCGCATACCCACGCTGTCCCGGGTTGCGTGCTCGCCTCAGAACGTAGCACCCGAGCGGTGCCGCCTCATGCGTTGTCAGTTTGAAGAGGGTGGTCCGTCACGACGACGCAACCACCCGCAGCCCAGCTTTTAGCTCGGCCAGAGCGCAACCGTCTTGGCTCGCTCGAACTCCTCGTCTGATAGTGCCCCGGCCGCCCTGAGCGCAACCAATCGTTCGAGACTTCCCACCACGGGTGCCTCTGGCTCAGGTGGGGCATCGATGTAAATGACCTCGGGTTCGGCGTCCTGATCGCTCGAGCCGAAGAGCGAAGCCATAAGCGCGGTCCCGATGACGCTTGTCAAGATCCCGAAGAGGGCGAGCCCGCACAGCATCGTGGCACCCGCAATCACCCGCCCGGCAAAGGTCACCGGGAACATGTCGCCGTAGCCGACAGTGCACAGCGTGACAATCCCCCACCACATCGCGGCAGGGATGTTGACGAACATGGTCGTTGACTTCTCGTCAAGTGGATCGAACTCGACGTTCCACATCAACGTCGAAGAAATGATTAGGACAGTGAATA
Organism: uncultured Chloroflexota bacterium; assembly: GCA_903836285.1. Lineage (GTDB taxonomy): Bacteria > Chloroflexota > UBA11872 > UBA12225 > UBA12225 > CAILQO01. The sequence continues at coordinate 22,878 of CAILQO010000609.1, read as the reverse complement.
GCGCGATGAAGTAGATCTGGAGATTAGTCGAGAACGAGGATCCCCCCTTCTTGCTCATCGACTTCTCCATATTTGCAGCCGCGGTCTTGGCGAGCTTGAGCGTCCTAAGCATCCGAAGCACCCGGAGCATCCGGAGGACCTTGAAGAGGAGGCCGCCGCCTAGGTGCATCTCGACGCCGATAAGTGCGAGCGCCGAAATGCCGAGATCAATGTACGTCGGCAGGATGGCCAGCAAGTCGACCATTCCCCACATGCTAAACACGTACTTCAGCTTGCTTGGCGCTAACCGGTAATTGGCCACAAACTCGATGGTGAAGCACAGGACGATCACTTTTTCGATCCACTCGAACCAGACGTGGTACGCCTCGTGAACCTCGTGGATCGAGTCGGCCACCACCAGGACCACCGAACCGAAGATCAGCCCAGTGAGGAACTGCTGCATCGGCATGAACAGGCTTGAGGTGTGGTCGGCGAACGCGGCGTAGATCAGGCGGTCGACGACACCCGGTTTGTCTCGCCTGATTGCGGCGTCGCTGCTGACCGCACCTTGGGACGCAGCGCGCACTACGTCGCCGGCGACTTGGCCGACCGAGTGGGCCAGGTCGCTCAACCGGAGGTCACCCTCCATCAGGACACCCTCAAGCGCGCCCCGCTCGCGCGCTAGTGGCACCGGGTCGACCGCCTCGATCCCGACGAGCGCGCGAAGGTCGGTGCCCTCTGGCAGGCGCCCCCCACCAATGACCACGATCTTGTTGGCAGGGGGTGTGTCCTCATCGCTTCCGAACAGGGTCGTCATCAGTGCACGACCGACGACGCTTGTCAGCAGCGAGAACAGGCCGAGACCAGCAAGCATGGTGCCCCCGGCGACGACTCGCCCGCCGAGCGTTACGGGGAACATGTCGCCGTAACCCGTCGTCGTCAGGGTCACGATCGACCACCAGTACGCCTTCGGGACGCTCGTAAAGGTATAGACAGGGTTGGACCAACCTTTTCCGGCACGCTCGAGGTAGATTTTCACCATGTGATCTTCCGCCCAGGCCGGTGGCGTTTCGCCGCTCTCCTCGGCATCCGCGATCGCGGCAAGTGCATCGCTGGTGACCTCGGGGACTCCCGGACGTACGCCCTCGAACTGGTAGAGAAGCGATGAGCTGATGGTGAGAACGGTGAACAGGCAGATCCCGTAGATCTGGATGTCCATGAGGAACGTGCTCTTCTTCTCGGTCGCCTGAGCTGCGGACTCACTCGCCTTCTCGGCGGCCAGCTTGAGCAGCTTGAGCATCCGCATCACCCGCAGGATCCGCAACTGGCGCAAGAAGACCAGGCTCTCTACGCCCCCGAATATGATCTCGATGTACGCCGGTGCGATCGCGAGGAAGTCGACGATCCCCCAAAGCGAGAAGATGTACGCGACGCGCTTTGGCTGAACCCACACGTTCACCGCGTATTCAAAGGTGAACACGGCGAGGAGGATGAGATCGATCGCGTGGAATTCGTCGTGCCAATCATCGACGAGGGGGTGCATCGTCTCCAGTGCGAGCACCACGATGCTCGTGAGGATGGCGACCAGCACCACCTTGAGTAACGTGTTGTACGCGTTCGTCGTCGGGTCGAGGATCGCGTCCTCAGCTATCCCCCGAATGCCCCTCGACCGACCAATGCGCGGTTGCGCCGCGGCGGTTGAGCCCTTGGTTCCGTTGCGTGACACCCCGGCGGCCTCGGACCCTACCGATGCGCCGCCGTCGTTGGCTTGACCTGTCGCGGTCTGGACGTCTCGTGCCACGCTCGATCCTCTCGGGGTGGCCGCGGGGGGCGGCCATCAAGTCGCTCTGCGTGCTGGGCGGTGCGCTGGGTGGCGCTGGCCCAAACAGGTGTTCTGTCATTTGCGATGCACGCAAAGCACCGCGTGCAACTCGCGCAGGATACCAGCGACAACTGACGGTCCCGCCCCCGCTACACTGTCGGGCACCTGTGCAGGTGCCCGACCGTCCCGGACGGGCCGGGGCACCCAACTGGTGCGGAGAGGACAGCACATTGTCGAAGCAATACGACGCTCCGCCCGCCATGTCCATCGACGAGTCGAAGGACTACACGGCGACCATCAAGACCGACTATGGCGATATCGTGATCCAGTTGTATGCCAAGTCGGCCCCCGCCACTGTGAACAACTTCGTCTTCCTTGCGAGCGACGGGTTCTACGACGGCGTGACCTTCCATCGTGTCATCAAGGGCTTCATGGTCCAGACCGGAGACCCCACAGGGAGCGGCCGTGGGGGACCAGGCTACCGCTTTGACGACGAGGCCTCGGCGCTTAAGTTGAAGCACTCTGGCCCCGGCACGCTTTCGATGGCGAACGCCGGGCCGAACACGAATGGAAGCCAGTTCTTCATCACGCACGTCGCAACCCCGCACCTTGACGGACGCCACGCTGTGTTCGGAACGGTGATCAAGGGCATGGATGTCGTGAACGCCATCCCAGAACGCGACCCCGGTCGCGCGACCACCCCCGGCGCAGTCATCGAGTCAATCACCATCTCGGTTGCGTAGGCCCGAAGTGGGCCGGCACCCCCGCGCCCGCTTTCTGGTGATGGCGCCCGACGTGCCACTGGTCGGCACCGGGCGCCAATCCCTCCCCTCCCCTCTCACGCACTAGGGCATGTGTGGCCGTTCAGAGGCTGGGGAATCGCTGAGGGTGCGAACCACAGCCAGCGCCTGTTCGAGCGGGGCATCCACCTCAGGACCGACGGTGCTCGGGTCCTCCTCGCCGACACTGCTCGAACCGAACAGCGAACTCATCAGCGCGCGCCCGATCACGCTGGTCAGGATTCCGAACAACGCGAGCCCCGCGATCATCGTGACTATGCCGACCATGCGCCCAACGATGGTGACCGGGAACATGTCACCGTACCCCGTTGAGGTGATCGTGACGATTGCCCACCACATGGCGACGGGGACATTAATGAACTGTGTTCCCGGTTCGTCAACTTCCAGCGTATATGCAAGCGTCGACGACATTGTCAGGACTGTGAGGAGTGCGATCAAATAGATTCCAGGGTCCATCCAGAACGTTGTCTTTGCACCGGTAAGCGTGTTCTGGGTGATCGCTACGGCGCCCTTCATCAGCTTGAGGATTCGGAGCATCCGAAGGACGCGAAGAATCCTGATGATCTTGAAGGCGATCCCGTGCGAGAAGTCCACCGGCACCCCGAGCGACGAGGTCAGCGCAAGCGTGATCGTGACGTACGTGGGAAGGATGGTAAGCAAGTCGACGAGACCCCAGAATCCGAGTGCGTAGTCGCGCTTGCTCTCGGCAAGGTAGAGGTAGGCCAGGTATTCCAGGGTGAATGCGATGACCATCATGGCCTCGACCACCTCAAACGTCGCCCCCCACGCCTCGTGAATCTCGGCTACCGAGTTGAGCACGACCACGCCAATTGAGGCGAGGATGAGCGCCGTGATGATCCGGCGCACCCAGGCGCTGAGCGCGGTGCCCTCGTCGACGAACGCGGCGTGGAGCAGCCGTGACAGGTTCGACGAGCGGTCATCCGTCCGGATAGGCACGGACTCCATGCCACTGGTCTGGCGAACGACCTCGCCGGCAACCTCTCGCGCCGCGGTCCCAAACCCGGCGAACGGCTCGGCTGGAAGAGCGTCCGACGCCGGCACATGGGCTGAGAGACCCACGCCGGGCAGCAGGGCACGCACCTGATTGACCAAGGCGCGCACGTCCGTTGCACGTCGGATTGCCTCTGGTGAGGCATCACTGCGACGGCCGAACAGCGACCTCATCAGCGTGCGACCGACAACGCTCGTAAGCAGCGAGAAGAGCGCGAGGCCGCTCAGCATGGTCAGGGCACCCACCAGGCGCCCTGTGCCGGTCACCGGGTACATGTCGCCGTACCCGGTGGTCGTGAGCGTGACAAAGCTCCACCAGAGAGCCATCGGGACGTTGTCAAAGGTCCAAGTCGGTAGGGGCCACCCGTTCTCTGCTCGCAGCTTGTATTCAAGGAGCAGCGGATCGGCCGCCCAGGTCGCGGTCGATGGCGCCGTGCCGTCCACTAGCTGCTTGATCGCTTCGGCTAGGGCAGGTGCGTTGGGCGGGTATGGCTCGATGTGGTAGATCAATGTCGCGCTGATGATCACGACGGTGAACAGGCAGATCAGGTAAATCTGGAAGTCCAACCAGAACGTGTTGCGATCCCGCACCGTCGCTGTGGACTCCGAAGCGCGCTCGCTTGCCAGCTTCATGAGCTTCAGCATCCGAAGCACCCGCAGAATCCGGAGTTCGCGCAGGAAGCCAATCTGCACCCCAGGCAGGATCGCACCGGTTGATCCGCTTCCGGCAAGCAGCGCAAGGAACGAGGGTGCGATCGAAACGAGGTCGATGAGTCCCCAAACCCCGAGGACGTACCCCTTGCGGTCGGGCGCGACCCAGATGTTGCAGAGGTATTCAACCGTAAAGATCACCAGCAGGACGTGGTCGACGAGCTCGAAGGCGTCCAGGTAGTCCTCGTGCAGGGGATGCACGGTTTCGAGCGTCAGGGCAACGATCGAGGCGACGATTCAAGTGAGGACGACGGCGAGCGTGCGCCGGTAGGTTGCCGTGTGTGGCTGCAGCAGCGCACGCTCGACGAGCGTGCGCTGCGCCGTACTGGCGTTCGGTCTGGCGGTCGTCATCTGAACGCTTCGTCGCACGAGGGTTCGAGAACGACGTCGGCCCGACCTGCGCCGACACGGTACTCCCGGACCCGTTCGCGCAGTATATGGATCGCGTCCAGGCAGCGCCTGATTGGGCCCCGCAACGAGATCTCGGCTACCCTCCCGGCCATGCGCGGGGGGAACAGGCGGGCGCCGGCGATCCGTGCGGGGCGCCTCGTCCGCATACGTCGCGCGACCGAGGCTGACCAGCCGGCGCTCACTGCGCTCCGGGATGACGCGGAGATCGACCACTTCATGGGGGTTGACTCGTCGCCAACCGCGTGGCTGTGGCGCCACATCCCGCTCGGGGAGCAGAGTTCGGCGCTGACCGACTTGCTTGTCACCACACTGGACGGGCTACCAATCGGTCTAGTCAGCCTGTGGGACCGTTCGGTGCCACACGACGCGGCGGAACTGTCGATTTGGCTCGGCTCCCAGCACCGGGACCGTGGTCTCGGTACTGAGGCGCTCCGCCTCTCGCTGCGCTACGCCTTCGACGACCTCGAGTTGCACAAGGTGTACCTCCGGGTGCTCGACTACAACCTCCGGGCACGTCGGGCTTACGAGAAGTGCGGGTTCGTTGTTGAGGGGTACCTGCGCGAGGAGATGCGGGTGAACGGCACGTGGCACACCCTTATTTACATGGGCGTGCTTGGACCTGATTTCGAGGCCGCCGAAGCAAGGCAAGGGCCGTTGGGAGACGAGCCCCGCGTGCCACCAGCGATTGCTTGAGGTCCGCTACCCGCGAGGCTCGTCCGACGGTGGCCACGCCCGGTCAAACCGGGTTGCTGCCATCTGGGGCGTGTATCGCGGGCGTTCGAGCCACGCAAGGCTGCGCGGCAACTGGCTGTTGTATGCGCGTATTCGGCTGTCCGCGTGTGCCGCCCGGTCAATGAAGCGCGCTCGGGCAATCGTCCTGGCATTGGTCGGCGTCGCGATTGCTGGCTCACTCGCGAGGTGAGGTGAACCGAGCCACAGCAGACGCAGCTTCTCCCGCCAACGACTTCCACCCTGGGGAGCGACGGACTCCGGCTTCTCCAGGGCGACAGGTGAACGCGGGAGGGACCCGAGGAGGGTCTCGAGCGTGAGGAGGCACGCCTCGACTTCTTGTCCGAGCGCGACCCACCCGGGCACCACACCAGCGTTCCGTGCCAGACGGTACGCTGGGCCCAAGTCTCCCTCGAAAGGGTTGACGTCGCCCAGGTCAATCGGCGCGCCTGCGCCCGGCAGCCTGTCGAACTCCCCGCGGTCGATCGCCTCGCGGACCTGCTGTTCCGCATATGACTCCCATGAGTCCACCCACGTGGTGGTGTCTCGGGTGCGTCGTGGGGGCATCCTCTTTGGGCCGTCTTCCGGGCGTGTGAGATGATCGTGCCACGGCCGAGTTGCCGCCGGGACCTGGATCGCCGGGCGTCTGCGGCTTTCAGGCACGATGGGTCGCGGAGGTTGGCCCACGTGGAGCAACGAGTGCGCACCCGGGTCATCGCGATCGCGAACCAGAAGGGCGGCGTCGGCAAGACGACCACGGTCGCCGGCCTAGGTGCAGCACTGGCGTCGCGTGGGCACCGAGTGCTTCTCATCGACCTGGATCCCCAAGCCAACTTGACGAGCTCATTGGGTGTCGCGAAGGACCTTCGGGGAACGTATGAGGTCCTCATGCGTGAGGTCCAGCTGGGTGATGCGGTCGTGGATGTCTCCGCGGCGTGCTTACGGTCGGTCCCGGATGGGGCGTGCGTCAGCCTTGTCCCTGCGTCACCTGACTTGGCTGGCACCGATACGGAATTGGCATCCGCGACGGACCGCGCCGTGCGCCTTCGTGCGGCAGTTATCCCTTACGCGGGATCCTATGCCTTCGTCTTGGTTGACTGCCCGCCGTCCCTCGGGACCTTGACCCTCAACGGCCTCGTGGCTGCCTCGGAAGTCCTGGCGCCGGTTCAGTGCGAGTACCTCGCGCTGGAGGGTCTTACCCAACTGCTGGGGACGTTGCGCCGCGTGCGTGATCGCCTGAACCCAGACTTGCGTCGCCTCCATCTGGCGATGACCATGTTTGATGGGCGCACCGGCCTGTCGCAGGGTGTCGTGGAAGAGGTGAGGCGCCATTTTGCGGACCTGATCCTTACGACCACGATCCCGCGGACCGTCCGCCTTGCCGAGGCGCCAAGCCACGGTCAGGGCATCCTCCGCTACGATCCCTCTGGCCGGGGCGCCGAGGCCTACCGAACATTGGCGGCCGAGATTGAGGCCCGTGGAGACCTTGTGGCAACGGTTACCCCGGCCCCGGAGTCCTGACATGCCCCCACGCCGCGGCCTCGGGCGAGGCTTGGACGCTCTCATCTCCGGGGGCACCGAGACCGACGTTCCGGTTGATCCGATCACTTCCGGTCAACTTGAGGTGGAGATTGATCGCGTCGTGCCGAACCCACGCCAACCGCGGGGGTCGTTCGACGAAGTTGCATTGGCGGACCTCGCGGACTCGATCCGTGCCCACGGTGTCCTGCAACCGCTCGTGGTCACTGTTCTCAATGACCCCGTCGCGGCTGGACCGCCGCGCTACCAGCTGATTGCTGGCGAAAGACGCCTTCAGGCGGCTCGGATCGCCGGGCGCCGGTTCGTGCCGGTCACCGTGCGAGACGCGACGCCGCGCGAGCAACTGGAGTTGGCGATCGTCGAAAACGTCCACCGCGCCGACCTGAACTCAATCGAGGCAGCGATGGCGTACCGCCAACTCGCAACGGAGTTTGGCATGACCCAGGACGAGATTGGGCGGCGCGTCGGTCGCAGCCGGCATACGGTCGCGAACACCCTGCGCTTGCTGAACTTGCCGCCAAGCGTCCAGCAGGACGTGCGGGACGGTGACCTGTCTGAAGGCCACGCTCGCGCGCTTCTTGGTCTGGCTGACGCTGCCCGTATTCGTCAGGTTGCGACGCGGGTGATTCACGAGGGACTGAACGTCCGGCAGGTGGAGGCAATCGTCCGCAAGGAGACCGCCGCTCGCGACGACCTCACTGCCGTCGGGACGGTTCCACCTCGTACGGTGCCGAACCCGCTCGCCTCAGGGCTTCGGGCCGCACTCGGTCATGATGCGAGCCGGGTCGATCTCGTTCGGCTGCGTCGAGGTGGCCGGATTGTCATCCACTTTGCGGACGACTCGCAGCTGGGGCGGATCTATGCGCGCCTCGCCACGCCGATCTCGGACGACGACGAGTCTGGTCGCGCCGCCGACGAGGCGACGCGTCGGGGTTAGCTCCGAAGCACAAGCGTGGCACCTAGGCCGATGATCGCCACGATCATCGCCAACCCGACCCAAGCGACGACCTGCATGTCTCGCTGCATCTGCAGGAACTGTTCCAGGAGTTCTTGGTGGCGCTCCTCCATCGAGTTCAGCTGGCCGTCGATGTTGAGGTTGTACTCACTTACGCGAGCAACTTCAGTTTCGGCGCTCTGCACGCGCGAGTCGATGGACCCGCTCGGCAGCGTCTCCGCCTCGATGTTTGCGATGCGCGACTCCCATATCTTGACGGTCGCTACCGTCGTGTCAACCTGGCTCGCGACGGTGTAGATTTGCTCCGCAAGGACCTGCCGGTCTCGGTCGACGACGTTGAGTTGCTCGGCAATCGCGCTCAGGGACCCGCTCAGGGCTCGCAGATTTCCGACCGCCGCCTCTTCAAGTCGCTGGTGCGCATCGATCATGGTTGACTGCAGGGCGGCTTGGACGGCCTGTTGCCACGACGCCAGTTCCTGTTGGGCGCCGTCCATTCGGGCAAGGTGCGCACCGATGGCACGTTCGAGGCGGGCAAGCTCGCGCTCCGTCGTGGAGCGCACCTCCGAGAGGATCGCGTCAGCCTCACGGCCTTGGGAGGAGACGAGCGAAGTGCTCGCGGTCTGGAAGGAGTCTAGGGCGCTCTCGGCGTTGGTTCGCCAGACGGCCAACGAGGACTGGACCTCGCCAAGTGCATTGTTGAGCGCGCCGGTCTGCTGGACCCGCATCGCCTCAAAGGCGCTCGCCAGTTCACGAAGGTTTGCTTGTGTCTGGAGGGCTTCGGGCAGGACCTGGCGTACTTGCGAGAGTTGTGCTTCCGTCTCACGCAAGTTGCGGGCTACGGCGATGCCCTGCAACTCAAGGCCTCGACGGGTCGTCTCGATGGACTCCATGAGGACGTCAAGGCCGGAGAGGCGGTCGCCAGTGCCTTGAATCGACGGCGACCCATCCGGGACCGGCACCGCCGGAACGGGATCAGGGACGGCGGCGAGCGCGCGCGGCTGCGTTCGCCGGATCGGGGACGGTTCGGGTGGCACCCGTGGCGCTGATTGGTCGTCGGTGGGGAGGGAAGCGGGGACGCTGCGCGAGATCCCGACGTCCGCCAAGCGGGTCGCCTCAAGGAGGGCCAAGGCGGCCCTGCCTTCCGCACGGCGCGCTTCAGTCGCTGCCTCGTCCGCTTTCGATGCACCCTGTTCGGGGCGCCGTGCATCGCTTGACACGTCCGACCCCTCGCTATCCTTGCGTGCAGGTGACCGGAACCCCGGGACCCGCTTCACCCGCCCCCGTCACCATGGCCTCGTACGCATCTGGAGCCCACCGCCCCGAACGCGCTCACAGGGTATCCGCGTCCGTGCCATTGGCCCTTCGCTGGCTGAGACCACGTCGTCCGTATAGTGCCAACATGCGGGACGGATGGCCGCGCCGTTCACCGTTCACGTGCGTGGGTCCGCTCCTAATTGTCGGGCCAACATCGTGAACGGGTCTCCCCGCCGCTCTGGCGCCGCTTGGCGCACGAAGCTGATCAGCGCCGGTTCGCGCCTGGCCGCCACGGTCGTCCCCGGCCACGGCGCACCACCGGCATCGGCGATCCGTCGCCTTGTCGTCATCAAGCCGGCATCGCTCGGCGACGTGATCCTGGCAACGCCTGCGATTTCACTTCTGCGTGTCGCCTTTCCGACGGCTCACCTCTCGCTGGCGGTTGGGCAATGGTCACTTCCTGCCGCCCGTGGTGTCCTCGGCATTGACAGGTTGGTTGACCTCGGCAACTTCGGGACTCCGGGCCGGTTCGGGGTTCGAGACCTGCCCGAAGCAGCCCGGATATTGCGGGACGGCTCGTATGACCTCGCCGTCGTGCTCGATCGGTCACCGCTTGTAGCCGTCGCGGCGCTCATTGCTGCCGTTCCGTGGCGCGCCGGGATTGACAGTGCTGGGCGGGGTTTCGCGCATGGGATGCGGGTGCCGTGGGTGCGCCGGTGCCACGAGGCCGACCTGTACCTGCGCGTTGCCAGTGAGGCGACGGCAACTGCGTGGAACACCGATCCGATCCCCCCACCAAAGCTCGCGTTTGATCCCGGGCCGGTCGCCGCTGCGCAGGCAGACCTGCTCTGGGAGGCGGCGGGGCTTGGGGGGCCCGGTGGACCAGTCGTGGTAATCCACCCCGGCGGTGGGGCGAACCCAGGCATGACGTTGAACGCGAAGCGATGGCCAGCTGAACGTTTCGGCGACGTCGCAAGGTCACTCGTGTACTCCGGGTACCGGGTAGCCCTGGTTGGCGACCGGACGGATGCAGTGGTCGTCGACGCGGTGCGCGAGTCGGCCAGGGTGCCCTTGGCCGACTTGTCGGGAGGACCGGATCTCGCGACGCTTGCCGCGATCATCGGTCGCGCGGATGCCTACCTCGGCAACGATTCCGTGCCCCTGCACTTGGCGGTCGCGATGGGGACGCCTGCCGTTGCGCTCTACGGGCCAACCGACCCGCGCGCGTTCGGCCCGTACGCGCCGCCTGGTGGGCCATATTTCGGGCGAGGCGTCGCAATCGTTTCGCCTGACGCGTGTTCGCAAACGAGGTCGTTTCGACCGGGGCCAATTGAGGCCTGTGCCGGGTGCCGGTGCATTGACTTGATCGCCCCGTCGGACGCCTTGCGTGCGGTGATGGGCCTGCTTGAGGCAGGGCGAGATCGCTTGGAGTACTCGCCCCGCTGAACGGTTCTACGCGAGGAAACCGCCGTCGTTTGCACCCGCTCCGACGCGGGCATACAGCGAGAGGATGCCCTTGACGTGGCGCGCCTTGGGCCGAATCCATTCGGCACGCCTTTCTGCAAGGATCGCATCGACCGCGGACGGTTCCATCGGTCCGTCGGCTGTCCCGACGACGGCAAGCCGTCGTTCCGGCACGTTGATTTCTATTAGGTCACCCTCATGGACCAACGCGATCGGACCCCCGTCCATCGCTTCGGGCGTGACGTGCCCGACCGCGGGTCCCTTTGCCGCGCCGGAGTACCGCCCGTCGGTGATCACGGCGCAGGTCGCCGAGAGCTCCTTCGACGCGGCGATGATCGCCGTGGCGTAGTACATCTCCGGCATGCCGTTTGCCTTCGGCCCCTCGTACCGGATGATCACGACGTCACCGGGTTTTACCTCCCGGGACAGCAGCGCCTCGACGGCCAGATCCTCGGTGTCGAAGACGCGCGCGGGTCCGATGTGAACGTGCATCTCCTTGGGGACGGAAAAGTGCTTGATCACTGCACCGCCGGGGGCGAGGTTCCCGCGCAGGACGGCGATACCACCTTCCGGTCCGAACGGGTCGCGGCGCGGGCGTATGACCTCGTTTCGGTCAACCTTGACGTTGGCGAGGTACCCGGCGTTCTGGATGAAGAATGTGCCGGCGTCAATCTCCTCAAGGTTCTCGCCAAGCGTCTTGCCCGTCACGGTCATGCAATCGAGGTGGAGGAACTCCTTCACCTCGAGCATGACCGCCGGTACACCACCGGCGTACCACAGGTACTCGACTGGGTACTTGCCAGTCGTCTTCGCGTTGGCGAGGACCGGCACTTGCCGGTGGATGCGATCGAAGTCGTCGATCGTGATGTCGATGCCTGCCTCGCGCGCGATCGCCGGCAGGTGGATGAGTGAATTGGTGGAGCCGCCCACGGCGGCGTGCAGGACAATGGCGTTCTCGAACGCCTTGCGGGTAAGGATCTGGCTGGGGCGCAAGTCCATGTCAACGAGGCGCAGGATTTGCTTGCCGGATGCACGGGCGATGCGCAGGTGCTGGGCGAGGGGCACGGGAATCAGCGCGGTGCCCGGCAAGGCGAGGCCGAGCGCTTCAGCCAGCACCTGACCGGTCGATGCGCTGCCCATGAACTGGCAGGCGCCGCATGACGGGCACGCGCCCTTCTGGTGCAGTTCGAGGTCGCCATGGGCCATCTCGCCGCGCGAGACGGCGGCGCCCATGCCCCAAAGCTGGTCGCTGGTGACGTAGTTCGGGGCGTTGATCTGGGTCCCGCCGGGCACGAGGATGCTTGGCAGGTCGCACCGTGCGATCGCCATCAGGTGCGCGGGTACCGACTTGTCGTTTCCTGAGATGAACACGGCGCCGTCGTGCGGGTGGCCGAGGGCGTGGATCTCGATCAGCGCGGCTTGCACATCGCGCGACACGAGCGAGTAGCTCATGCCTGCGTGGGCTTGGACGACGCCGTCACAGATGTCCGACGCGTAGAAGACCCCGGGCTTGCCTCCGGCCTCGAAGACGCCGTTCGATACCTCCTCGATCAAGGGACGGAAGTGAAAGGTCCCCGGATGGCCCATGCCGTAGGCGCTTTCGACAAGGATCTGGGGCTTGGCGAGGTCCTCCTCGGTCCAGTTCATCCCGAGGCGCAGGGCATCTCCCTGATGGTTCACTTTCCGTAACCGCTGGCTGCGCAACTCGCTCACAACTGTCCCCTTCGTTCCCATGGCAACCCGCTTGTGCAGGATCGTCGGTCGCCTGCGTGTCCGCTGCCGATGGTACGCGCGTGCTGTCCACACCGGTGGTACGCTTGCTCATACCCCGCCGCGATGCCGTCGCTGTCGTGCCCCCTCGCGGGCGACCGAATCGGGCTGAGGTCGCCGCATTGACGAGCCTCGAGACCCGCGGTTACATGAAGCCCCACGCTCACGAACCCCCTCCGGCCCCGTTGCGTGCCGTCGCCACCGAGGCCCGGCACGATTCAGGGCCGCTGCGCGACTCGTTTGGTCGATTGATCCGCAACCTCCGGATTTCGATCACTGACCGGTGCAACTTCCGGTGCACGTACTGCATGCCGGAAGAAGGGCTCGACTGGCTGGCGAATGACGCGATTCTCACCATCGACGAGATCGAACGGCTAACCCGGGTCTTTGTGAGTCTCGGCGTCGAGGAGGTTCGCCTGACCGGCGGTGAACCGACGTTGCGCCGCGATCTGCCCGAGATCGTCGCACGCTTGGCTCCGCTGGGGGCCACGGGACTGAGAAGCCTGTCACTGACCACGAACGGGATTCTCCTGCCTCGACTGACCCCGGCGCTCGCCGCCGCGGGACTGACGCGGATTAATGTCTCGCTTGACACGCTTGACCAGAAGCGGTTCTGGCAAGTGACCCGTCGCGATGCCCTGGACCAGGTGATGGCCGGCCTCGAGGCGCTTGAGGCCTATCCGACGATCAGCCCGATAAAGGTCAATGCGGTGGCGGTTCGGGGCTTCACGCGCGAGGAGGACATCGTGGCGCTTGCCGGGCTTGCGCGCCGGAAGCCTTACGTGATGCGGTTCATCGAGTTCATGCCCCTCGATGCCGAGGGGAACTGGGACACCGACCAAGTCCTGCCGGGCGACGAAATTAGGACGATCATTCACGCACGGTGGCCCCTCGACGTCCTCGCCGGCCAGGACCCATCCAGTACGGCGGTCACCTATCGCTTCTCGGACGGTGCCGGTGAGGTTGGCTTCATCAATCCGGTAACGCATCCGTTCTGCCGCGCGTGTGACCGGATCCGGCTGACCGCCGATGGGCAACTGCGGACATGCCTGTTCTCGATCGATGAGACCGACTTGAAGTCGCCGATGCGCGCCGGTGCGGACGACCTCGAACTGGAGCGCCTGATCCGTCGTGCCGTGTGGTCGAAGGAACAGAAACACCAGATCAACGAGGGCGAGGCGTTCCAACGTGCTTCGCGGTCGATGTCCCAGATTGGAGGGTGACGCGCGCTATCGGCGGACGAAGATCGTGTTGGTCTCGTCAGCAAACGCGACGTGGTACCCCGCGTTGTCAAAGCGTGTCTTGATGGTGTCTATGTCGGCCGCGACGCTTTCGATCTGGCGGACTTTCGATGAGTCGTCTCCGAGTTCGACGATCGCAAGCCGTGGAAGCCACGCCTCAAGCGCAAACCCCTGGAACACTTGGCCCTCGAACCCTTCGGTGTCCACGACTAGGATGACAAAGTGGGAGGGGACATTGTGTGCCAGAAGCATGTCGTCGAGGCGTCGGACCCGCACCGGGATGACGTGGCTGCTGGCGAAGTGCGGGGCGGCCCAGTCGATGTCAAGGTATGCCTGAGCGACTTCCTGGTTTGCGGTCGAGAGGACGCCCGCAACGGTAAGTTCGACTACCCCTTCCTCTGCTCCAGCCGCCGCGTTCTCGAACCTGACGCCGGGATAGGCGCCGTGCCACCGGATGCACTGTTCCATGTGCGCCGGGACGGGTTCGATGTAGAGGCCTGACCATCCAAGCACGGGGAGAAAGTCCGTGTTGCTGCACGTCCGTCCGTCGTAGGCGCCTACCTCGACGAAATACCCGTCAGTCTTGCGGCCGAAGACTGCCTCGTAGATTCGACCGATATTCGGCACCTGGCATGAGCTGTTTGCCGGGTAAAACTCCGGACCCTCTCGCAGGGACCGGTCGATGATCGAGACCATCGTCTCATGGGCCTCGACCCGATTCCAGGCAATCTGGACCGAAGGGGCATCGGGCACCGCCCGACGAACCTGCTCAAGCAGGCCACGTGCGGAAAGCCCTCGCCCGGCCCGCAACTCGAGCAGAGCCAGTGCGACGACTTGCTGCACGTTCATCCAAGCGCCTCCGACCGCCGCTGTCTCATCGCCTGAAGACGTGCGGCTGGTTCTCGAACAGGGTCGCGTTGCTGACCAGGGTGAATACCGCGCGGCGGCGGAACTCGACGAGTGACGAGGCACCCGTGTACGACATTGCGGACCGCAACCCGCCGCTTACCTGCGACAGGACGGTGCGCGCCGACCCGCGCGTAGGCACGAGACCCGACTCGCCTTCGGGGGCGCGCGTCAGGTCGATCTCAATCTGGTTATCAAGCATGTATGAATAGCTTGCCTGGCCCCGAACGAACTTCTTCGGCCCCGTTCCGTCATCCACAACGGCGCCGGGCGTCTCGTCCGTCCCGGCGAGTAGGCTGCCTACCATCACGACCTCTGCGCCCGCGGCGATGGCCTTTGCCACGTCGCCGGGGTGGCGCACGCCGCCGTCGGCGATCACCGGTAGCCCGGTGCCAGCGACGTCAAAGATGGCTGAAAGCTGTCCGACTCCTGTCCCGGCGATCAGGCGCGTGGTGCAGAGCCCCCCGGACCCGACCCCGACACGGACGTACGCGGCGACCGGCGGGTCGAGGTAGTCGCGAGCCTGCGCGGCCGTGGCGATATTCCCCGTGACGAAGGACATGTCATGCAAGTCAGGTAGGGCCTGCATCGTGTCAAGCAGGCGGATGAGCCTTGCCTGCCCGCCGTGGGCGATGTCGACGAGCACCATCCTGGCCCCCGCGTCAGCGAGGGCACGTACAAGGTCAATTGTTGTCGCGGGGTCTGACCCAAGGCCGATGCTGTACGCACACCGGACGTCCGGCCCGTGTGCGTCGTGGTGATTGCGGACCGCCGTGACAGGGTCGTCGCATCGAGGCCAGAAGGTCAGGCCGCCCAGCTCCTCAAAGAGGGCGAGCATGCGGTCGCCAACGATGGTGTCCATCGGTGCCGTGACGAGGGGCAAGTCGAGGCGCCACGGGCCGAACGCCACTGACGTGTCGACCAGCCGCCGGCTCTCAATTTCCGTGTGAGGCTGCGGCACGAGGAGGACATCGTCGTACGTCAACGACATCGGGTCGACAGTGGTCAGGTCGAACCACGGTCGCGTCGCGCCGCGTGGCGCCAGGAAGGCGGGTGCGTGGTCGGGTGCGAGGTGCCTGATCGGTCGTGCGTGGATTTGCGTGCGCGTTGTCATCTGGGCGTGTCCAAACCGGAAGCATACGCAACCGGCCGGATACGGCACCCGCTGCCCGGCCGCCGCATCGCGACGACCGGGGCGTCGGGCTGCAACAGAAAGGGTTACTCGACGTGGTTGCGCAAGGTCCCGAGGCCGCTGATCTCGACCTCAACGATGTCACCCGGTCGCAGAAAGATTCCGCGTGCGCTGCCTACCCCGGCGGGCGTGCCGGTCGCGATGATGTCGCCGGGTTCGAGGGTCATGAACTTCGAGCACCACGCGATGGTGCGCACGATCGAGTGGAGCATCATCCCGGTCGACGTGTCCTGCCGTAGCTCGCCATTGACCCGAACAACGAGATGCATGTCCATTGGGTCAGGTACTTCGTCGGCGGTTGTCATCCACGGGCCAATCGGGCAAAAGGTGTCGGGCCACTTCCCGATCAGCCAGTCGAAGTAGCCGTTGCGGGCGGCTTGCGCCGGGTCGCGATCCATGCCCGGATCGAGCTTCCGGCCGGACACGTCATTCAGGGGGAAGTATCCGGCGACGTGTGCCATCGCCTCGGCCTCGGTGACCTTCCACGCCGGCTTGCCTATCACCACGCCAAGTTCTCCCTCGTAGTCGGTGGCGATTACCGGCGGACCGGGCAGGCGTATGGCCTCGCCGTGGCCGACGATTGAGGTGACCGGCTTGCAGAAGACCTCGGGGAGGAGGAGTTCGGCGGGGGTTGTCAGGCCCGATTGGCCTTCGGTGCGATGCGCCATGTAGTTACCGGCGAGGGCAAGCACCTTCCCGGGGCGCAGGATCGGTGCGCGCAGGCGCGCGTGTGCCGTGTCAAGTGACCACGCGCCCACGCCGTGGCCGTGAGCGTGTCCGACAGCGGCCCGCACTGCTGCGAGGCCGGCGTCACCAGCGGCGAGCATTGCTTCGACGGAATGAAGTGCGTGCAGTGCCGACGCGCCGAGACCGGCCGCGATACCTGCGGCGTGCACGTCGATATATGGCCCCGCCTCCGGCGCCGCCGCCTCGTTTGCTGGCGCGGCGAGGCGGTTCGTGCCATCGCCGAGGGTCACCGTTCCAAGTTTCATGTGCCGTCCTTCCGCATGTCTGCTGCGCTGCCTCCGCCCGTGCGGCACGCCACTGGTCTGCGCGCCGGAGCGGGTCGGCGCGCCCAAACCTGCATGGCACCTCGTCGGTCACGCGTCAGTGATGGGGTAGGTCACCTTTGCGTTCCCGGCTTGCTGCGACTGCAAGATGCCCAGCAGCACCGAGAGCGTACGCCGGCCATCTTCACCGGTCGAGACCAGCGGGGCGGGCGGGGCGATGCCGGCCGCCTTGGCCTCAACGTGGGCGATGACCTCGCGCAGTCCTGCCTCAAGGCCACCCCACGCGAGCGGCGCGGCGGGCATGGTCCATCGCATGGCGCGGGCGTTGCCGGTTGCCTCGCCGCCCAAGGGCGCGGCCTTTGCAAGCTGCGACACCTCGGCCGCCCCAGCCCCGTCGTCAATCGTGATCCGCCCGTGGTCGCACTCGATACGAAGCTCGAAGCGCGCCACGCCATCCTTGTTCGCGATGATGAAGGCACGGACGCCGTTCTCGAAGCGCACGTAGGCGCTCGCCCCCGGGTCGGTCGCCGGGTCGTGGCCGCCGTCGCCGGCGTAGCGCGGGCCGTAGGCGGCATGCGACTCGTCCAGGTCGGCGATCACCCACGCCGGGTCACTGTCGGCGAAGAAGTTCACCATGTCGACGAGGTGCGTCGCATTGCGGAAGAGCATCGCGCGCGGTCCGGCCAGCGTGGCGACGATGCGCCGCAAGGGGCCGAGATCGCCTGAGCGCACGAGGTTGCGTGCCTGGTGCCACACCTGCCGCCACCGGCGCGTATGGTCGATTGACAGCACCACGTCGTGCGCGCGACACGCGGCAATGATGCGGTCAGCGTCGGCAAGCGTTGTCGCAATCGGCTTCTCGCAGTAAATGCCGCGAACTCCCGCCTCGCATGCCGCCACAACGATGTCGGCGTGCCGGTGGTCCGGCGTCACGACGCTCAGGATGCTTGGCGACGTCTCCGTGAGCATCTGCTTGTAGTTGGTGTAGGTCCTCGCCTCAGGCCAGTGCGTGCCCCAGTTCGCGATGAATTCGGCGTTCCGTTCCGGCACGAGATCACACGCACCGACGACGGTGACGTTCTCAATCGGCAGGTAGCCGGCGGCGTGGTTGTCGGCGTGGATGTGGCCAAACACTGGGTGGGGTGGGTCGTGCAACGGCCCGGCGGCGATCCAGGTGAGGCCGATGATCGCGGCCCGGTGAGTGTTCATCCTTCTCTCTCCTCGGCGCAGTGCGTGATGGGGGGCGCGGCGCAATCCACATTGCGGCGGGTCCGTGTCTGGGTGCGGCCCCGCCGGAACGTCAGCGTTCGTGGACCCGCGTGGCTCGCCCGGTCTCCGACGACCGGATTGCCGCCTCGACGACGTCGAGGACGTGTGCGATGGACTCGATTGGCGCAACCGCCGGGACACGTGCGCGTGCGTCGTGGAGGAAGCGACGGACAAACTCTTCGCCGGGGACCCCGTGGTAGGCACTGGACGCCGGCAAGTCAAACCGCCATTCGCGGCGACCGCCCTCCCGCCATCCCGGTGCCTCGCTGACAAGCGTTGCCGTCGCGCCCTCTGAGAGTGGCAATCGTGCATGGCCCCGCGTGCCTCGCAAGCCGAGGAAGGTGTCGTAGGCGGCGCCCATGTAGCCGGGCACGCTGCCTACCAGGTGGTACCCGGCGTTGAAGGTGCCCAACGCGCCGCCCCGCATCCGTATCGCCAGGCACGCCGTGTCCTCGACCTCGATCGGTTCTGGATTGCGCCGACCCACCATGGCCGACACCTCGGCGATCGAGTCCCCGGTCATGAAGCACAACGCATCGAGAAAGTGGCATCCCAACCACGAGAGGATGCCGCTGCCGGCCAGGTCTCGGCGGAAAAGCCAGTGGGACGGATCGCGGTATCGCACCTGTGAGGTGACCATGCGCCCTTCCACGCCAAGCAGGTCGCCGAGTGCGCCGGCCCCGAGAGCGTCGCGCACTTGGGTCACGGCAGGGTGACCTCGCCAACTCAGGAACGTCCCAACGGTGACCGAGCGCCGACGCGCCTCGGCGGCCAACTCCCACAAGGTGGCGGCGTCGAGGGCACCCGGTTTCTCGAACAAGACGGGAACTTCTGCCGCGATCGCTGTCTGGAGGACGTCAGGGCACCGGTCGGTGCGCACGCAGACGATGGCCGCGTCGAGTCCCGAGACGCCAAGCAGGTCGTGCACGTGCGCGTGCGTCGCGACGACCTTGCGGAGGGGCACATCCGCGCCAAGGGTCGCCGGGTCGGCCCCATCCAGCCAGTGGACATGGATCGCCTCGACCTCCGGGAGCACGTCAAGGGTGCGGAGGTGCGCGACGGTGTGCGGGTGCGCGGTCAGGATTGCGCCGACCACGTAGGTCGGCCCGGTGCTCACGGGTGGGCCTCGTCGACCGGGCCCTGCCGTGGGCCGGTACCAGCCCCGACCACGCGCCGCCCGGACTGGTACACCGCCTGCACGTCACGCAGGGCGGTCGGGTCTCGAGTGGGGTCGCCACCGACGACAAGGACGTCTGCGACCAATCCGGGTACCAAGCTGCCGGCCTCGTTCTGGATGCCGAGGACCTCGGCTGCCCATGAAGTGCCCCCCCGCAAGGCATCGAGGACCGGCAGTCCCCAGATCACCGACTCGATGATCTCCTCACAGAACCTTCCCATCTCGTACCACATCCACGACGAGTCACTGCCCATGACGAATCGCGCGCCCATCGACCGCAAGCGGGCATGATGGTCCCCGCGGACCGCGCGGTAGGCGATCAGGGAGTCCACCTCGGCACGTTCAGCGTGCGAGAGCGGAGTTCCCCCCGCTTCCACCGATTCGAGGTGGCGGAGGCGGATTGCGCCCTGCGCGACGGTGTAATCGACCCAGGCACCGGACGACGCAAGGCGCATCGCGATCGCGTCGTCGAAGTGATCCGTGCCATCCGGTTCCTTGAACACGGCGTGCACGATCGTCTCGACACCTGCGTCAAGGGCATTCGTCATGCCGATGTTGGAGACGCAATGCGCGGCGGTCGGCTTGCCAAAGCGGTGCGCCTCATCCACGGCGGCCTGCACCTCGGCCGGCGTGAACGCCGCGCGGTACGGGTAGCTCGTGCGCGTGCTGCCGCCTGTGGCGATGATCTTGACGACGTCTGCCCCTTCCTTGACGACTTGGCGGACGGCCTGCCGGACGCTGTCGACGCCGTCGGCCTCCTGTCCGAAGTACCAGAGGTGGCCGCCGGTAATCGTGATCGGGCGGCCCGCAAGAACTAACCGCGGCGACTCCACAATCCCCTGACGGGCGGCGTCACGCAACCGGAACGCGATCGTCCCCGGCGTACCGAGGTCACGCAGGGTCGTAACGCCCGCATGCAAGTGGTTCCGCACGTTGCGTGCCGCGTTCAGGAGGAGGAGTTCCGGCGCCACGTCGGATAGTGCGTCTCCAGGGCGACCATCGCCGAAGCCGACGAGATGGGTGTGGGCGTCGACGAGCCCCGGCATGATTGTTGCGCCGGGAAAGTCATCGACGGGAACCTCGGTCGCGATCGACTCGAAGTCGGCGGCCGTGCCTGTCGCCCGGATTCGATTGCCCTCAATCAGGACCGCGCCGTGAAACGTCGGCGGGCGGGCGGTTCCGTCCCAGAGTCGCGCGCCACGAATAAGACGCCGTCCACCGTCCTGCATCGTGCGTCCCTTCCGCGCCGGTGCCACCCACCGCGCCGACCGGCACCCTACTGCACGATTGGAGGGCCGTCAACGTGCCATGGCGACGGCGGCTTCCGTGCCACCGAAATACGCAGCGCGGTACAGGCGTTCGAGGTCGTCGGCGAGGGGTACGCGCGGGTTGTTCGCCGGACTGCCGCTTGCGAGCGCATCGATGGCCATCGCGGGGATTGCCGCTGCGTAAGCGTCCGCCGGAATGCCAAGCCCCGCCATCGTCGGCACGCCAATCGCCTCGCACAACCGCACGATGGCAGCGACCGTGTTTCGCGCCCCCGCGTCGGCAGGTGTGTCGCCTTGCGTCGCGATCGCACCCATCGCCGCACCGATGTCGCGGTAGCGGGCCGGTGCCGCCGGCCACGACCATCCACAAACGATTGGCAGGAGGACGGCGTTTGCCATGCCGTGGGCGATCCCAAAACGTGCGCCAAGGGGCCGCGCCATCCCGTGCACCAGGGCGACCGACGCGTTCGCGAAGGCAATGCCCGCCTCGAGGGCTCCCATCGACATTGCCTCGCGTGCAAGATCATCGGACGGGTCAGCCACGACGCGGGGCAAGGCTGGCACGATCCGCCTGATGGCGTTCAGGGCCAGTCCATCGGTCAGCGGTTGCGCCCGTCGCGACACGTATGCCTCCAGTGCATGCGTGAAGGCGTCGATACCGGCGGCGACGGCAGCGCGCGTCGGCACGTACCGCGTCAGGGCCGGGTCTGCAACCGCGACGTCCGGCAAGCACTCCCAAGTTGAGACAAGCATCTTGCGGTCGCGCGCCTCGTCGGTGACGATCAGGTACCGCGTTGCCTCCGATCCAGTGCCGGCGGTCGTGGCAATGCACGCAAGCGGCAGCCGCCCGGGAGGCACGCGGTCGGCCCCCTCGAACCGGGCCAGCGGCCCACCGTGCTTGGCGAGGATGGCGGCCGCCTTCGCCACGTCCATCGCACTGCCGCCGCCAAGCCCGATGACCCCGTCCACGCCGGCTTGGACCGCGGCGGCGTACGCCTCGTCCACGAGGCGCACAGTCGGTTCGCCGTCCACCCGGTCGAACATCGTCACCTGCAGTCCAGCGTCTGCCAAGGTGGCAACAACAGCCCTGGCGGCGTGCCCAGCGAGAATGAACGGGTCGGATACGACGAGGACGTGGCGCGCGCCGGTCGCCTGCATGGCGGCGCCAGCCTCCAGTGCGGCCCCGCTCCCGGTCAGGATGCGTGCGGGTGCGCGGAACGCGAACGGCGGCACCCGCTAGCCTCCCGTGTTCGCTGCGAGGGCCGGCGGTAGCCACCGGGACAGCCATTCCTCGGGCGCCTCAGGGACAAACCGATGCCCACCCGCGAACAGGTCAAGCGCCACAGCGTCGAGTGCACCGACCCCAGAGTACGCCTCGACCACCCGTGCGAAGCCGTTCTTGACCGCGTCAAGGTCGTAAAGGCGGTCGTCGCGCCCGTTCTGCACGAGGAGTGGACGCGGTGCGACCAAGGCCGCGATCTCCGGCAAGTCGGCGACGTGCAGGAGTCCGGGCAACGCGTTGCAGAGATCCCACCCGCCGAGGCGATCCCAGACGGCAACCTCGTTGCGGAGCGTCGTGAAGTACCCGCTGACAACCGCTGCGTGCACCCGCTCATCGAACGCCGCGAGGAAGAGCGTGCGCTTCCCCCCTTCTGAAAGGCCGACTGCCCCGATTCTTGACGCATCGACGCCGGGCCATGAGGCAAGCACCGAGAGCGCCCGACGATCATCAAGCAATCGCAGCCCGGTGTGCGTGTAGCCGAGGTACTCGACGACACGGCCCATCGCTTGGTGGTGTGGGGCTCCCCGGTCGTCCACACGTTCCCCGAAGCCGAGGGCGTCCGGGGCGATCACGACGTGGCCGCGTCGGGCGAGGCGCGCCCCGAAGTCGTAGCCGTACTGCGCGATGACGGTCGTGAGTTCGTCCTCGCTTGCGCCGCCCTCGGGCCCACCCCCGGCAACCAGCTCCTTGCCAAGCATGTTGCCGTGGCCGTGCAAGCACGCGATACCTGCAACCAGGGCGTCCGGTGCCGGTTCCGGCACCAAGACGTAGGCGGTGCCGGTGCCACCAAGTGCCCCCGCATATTCCACACGGTGCCGGATGAAGCCGTCGCACCGTGTCGATGACGTGATCGCCCAATGGACGTCAGCCGTGTGCTCGCGCAACTCGTCCGAGATGCCGAGTACTCGGGC
Source organism: uncultured Chloroflexota bacterium (assembly GCA_903836285.1). Taxonomy (GTDB): domain Bacteria; phylum Chloroflexota; class UBA11872; order UBA12225; family UBA12225; genus CAILQO01. Next base: position 177 of record CAILQO010000609.1, on the reverse strand, counting down.
AACGCTGTCGCGCAGGCGTGCCTGCCACTGCGCCAGTTGGCCCGGGCCTCGAGGGGGTGGGGGCAGCGTCGGCAGGGCGGCGACGCGACGCTGCAGGAGCTCGCGCGCGGTCACCCCGAACGGACGTGCGTTGGTCACACCGGGCAGCATATCGCCACGGGGCGTGTCGACTAACCG
>CAILQO010000608.1 GCA_903836285.1 uncultured Chloroflexota bacterium | reverse complement strand
TCCAAGGACCGAGATGGCCTGCGTCGGCACCCCGACGGCGGCGAACACCTGCAAAAACTGGTCCAGCTCGTGGGGGTCACACAGAGGGCAAACCGCCCGTTATTCGACCATCGAACTTAAAGGTACGCCACCAGTTCGAGGCGGTCCCGCGTCCAGCCCTCCGCCGTCGTGACCGTTACCGTACGCGTCGAGGCGTCGCTGATCGGCGGCAGTGTGCGCCCGGCCGGCCGGACACCGAGGGATCGTATGGAACCAAGCAGTGCGCCGCGCCCGCCCAGGGTTGGGGGTTGGAACCACATCGGCATTACCGTGCGTGACCTCGGGGCGAGCGTCGGGTTCTATCGCGACCTCCTCGGGTTTGAGCTGCTCGGGACCCAGGAACGCGAAGGTGAAGATCTCGGCCGCATCCTTGGATACCCTCGCACGCGGATCCGCATGGCGTTCCTGCGCCCCGCTGGCACGATCGACCCGGTCCTTGAACTCATCGAGGTCGTGGTGCCACGGGGAACCCCGCTCGACGTCCAGACGGCGAACCCTGGCGCGGTGCACCTGACCTTCGATGTGGACGATCTCGACGCCGTTCACGCCGCCCTGACGAACCAAGGCGTCACCTTCCTGTCCGGACCGATCACCCTCGCCAGCGGTGTTAACGCCGGTGCCCGGAATGCCTACTGCCTCGACCCGGACGGTGTCCGCGTCGCCCTGTTTCAGCGCGTGCCAGGCCGGGGCCACCACGGGACGTGATCAAGGCGGGCGGCGGTCCTCCTCCCCTCTCCTGTCGCAGGAAACGAGGGAGGGAAGGCAGGATGGGGGACAAAAAAAGAAGCAGTATTCCGGGAATGGGCGGGGCGGACCGGGTTCATCACATTCGTTATCGTGCAGCGCATGGACGCCACTGCCTCGCCGAACTTCAACGTCGTCGCTCATCCGCTCATCGAGGACTGCCTTCGGCGCTTGCGCGACGTGGCGACCCCAACGGCAGGCTTTCGGGAGGCTGCACGGCTCCTGACACAGCTGCTCATGGTCGAGGCGACGCGTGACCTGCCCCTCGCGGAGACACGTATCGAGACTCCGCTGGAGATCACCCGGGCCTGGCGCCTCGACGCCGACATGGTCCTCGTCCCGGTGCTGCGCAGTGGCCTCGCGATGCTCGACACCGCCACTTCCATGTTCCCAGCGGCCCGCGTCGGGTTCATCGGCCTCGAGCGTGATGAGGCGACCGCGATCGCACGTGGCTACTACCAGAGACTTCCGGAACCCCTCGCAGGGGCAACGGTCATGATCCTCGAACCGATGCTGGCGACGGGCGGGTCCGCGTGCGCGACGCTCGACCGCGTGATGGAAGCCGGCGTTCGCGACGTCCGGGTCGTGTGCACTGTGGCCGCGCCTGAAGGGGTTGCCGCCGTCGCCGCACGCCACCCGCGATGCGCGATCCACACAGCGGCACTTGATCGTGGACTGAACGATCGCAAGTACATCGTTCCGGGGCTTGGCGATTTTGGCGACCGCTACTTTGGGACGACCACGTAGCGGCTGCGGGTGGGCACGCGCTGGATGACGTGGTCCGGCAGGCACGTCGTCGCCTCGCGCCCTACACTGGCGGCGACGTCGGGCGGAAACCGAGGGAAAGCCGCCTCCCGCTCCCAATCCACCTCTCGTGTGGCGACCGGAGACGGCGGTGGCGGCCTTGGACGCAGGAGCATCATGAAGGTTTTCATTACGCGCAACATTCCTGATGTAGGACCGGAGAAACTCCGCGGCACCGGATGGCACGTGGACCAGTGGGCTTCCGACGACGTGATCCCGCGCGCCACGCTGCTTGAGCGGGTGGCCGGGTGCGACGCCGTGCTATCGCTCTTGACGGAGAAGGTCGACGCCGAATTCCTCAACGCCGCCGGCCCGAACCTGAAGGTCGTGGCGAACCTGGCGGTTGGCTTCGACAACTTTGACGTGCCAGCGATGACCGCCCGGCAAGTCATCGGCACTAACACGCCGGAGGTCCTGACGGATACGACGGCGGACCTCGCGTTTTCGCTTCTGATGGCGACCGCGCGCATGCTGCCCCAAGCGCAGAAATACGTGCACGACGGGAAATGGACAACGTGGGGTCCATTGCTCTTCCGCGGGCAGGACATCCACCACGCCACGCTTGGCCTTATCGGGATGGGTCGCATTGGAGCGGCGATGGCGCGTCGCGGGGCGGGGTTCGAGATGAAGGTCGTCTACTACGACGCCTACCGGCGCGAGGACCTCGAAGCGCAGTACGGCTACGAGTACCGCGGGTCCGTCGAGGAGGTGCTCCGCGAGGCCGACTTTGTCAGCCTGCACACGCCGTACATGCCGTCGACGCATCACTTGATCAATGCCGAACGACTCGCCATGATGAAGTCAACCGCGATCCTGATCAACAGTGCACGCGGCCCAATCGTCGACCCCACGGCGCTCTACAACGCCCTGCACGCCGGCACCATCTGGGCGGCGGGCCTCGACGTGACGTCGCCAGAGCCGATTCCGCTCGACGACCCCTTGCTGACGCTCGACAACTGCTTGATCGTGCCGCACATCGCAAGCGCCTCGATGCATACGCGTGACGCCATGAGCGCGCTCGCGGCTGACAACATCATCAACGTGTTGCGCGGGATGGCCCCAAAGACGCCGGTCAACCGGGACGCCGTCGCGGCGCGCGGCCTCGCGTAGCTCGGCCGGGATGGGCGAGAGGGACAGCGCCATGGCGACCCGCGTCATCTCGATCACTGCGGGCGGCGTGACAATGGAAGCATCCCTAGACGGCTCTGCGACCGCGGATGCCGTCTGGGACGCGCTGCCGATCACGTCGCGCGTGAGCCTGTGGGGCGACGAGATGTACTTCGCCATACCGGTCCAGGCTGTCGAAGCCACGGATGCGCGCGCGACAGTGAACATCGGCGACGTTGGGTACTGGCCTCCAGGGAATGCCTTTTGCGTCTTTTGGGGGCCGACGCCGATGAGCCGTGGGAACGAGATACGTCCAGCGTCACCCGTGAACGTCTTCGGCAGCGTCATCGGTGACGCCCGTCTCTTCGGGCGAGTGTCGTCAGGTTCTCGCGTCGAAGTCACCCGCGGTTCACCCCGCGAATCGGTCTGATCACCCAGTCGCGCGCCTCACGAGTTGATCCCCGCTCACGCTTTTCGACGGTGTCGACAATCTGGCATTGGGCTTGCGTCGCCGATTCTCGGCTGCGCATTGAAACGCATATGGGTCGCTTCGGCACGACCCAGAGAGAGGAGCACGAAGCCAGTGGCCATCACCTTCGGGATTATCGGCGCGGGCGGCATTGCAAACAAGCTTCACCTTCCGCAGATTGCGGCGATGCCGGGTGCGCGCGTCAAGTCCATCGCTGGTCGCAAAGAGTCGCGCCTGCGCATCCTTGCCGACCGGTGGCAGATCCCGCACTGGACTCACGACTGGCACGACCTACTGGCGGACCCCGAGATTGATGCCGTGATCGTGGCGCTGCCGCATCCGCTGCACGTCCCGGCGGGCGTCGCCGTGCTTGAGGCGGGCAAGCACCTGCTGATGCAGAAGCCGCTCTGCGACACGATGGAGGACGCGCATCGCTTCGTTGAGGCGTCCGACGCGGCGGCGGGGCGAGGCATTGTCACCCTCGCGATGCCGCATTTCGCCCCGGCGATATACGCGGCGCGCGACGAGATTGCACATGGGAGCATCGGTCGCGTCTCCGGCGCTTCCGGCCGCTCGTCGCATGGCGGGCCGGAGGTGTACTACGCCGAAGTCCGGGACGCCTTAGAGGAGTCTGGGAACGACCTGTGGTTCTTCGACGCCGCGCAGGCCTCGGTCGGCGCGCTGTTCGACATGGGGGTCTACGCCACGTCACAGTTGGTCGCGGTCGGCGGGACGGTGGCACGCGTGTTTGGTCGTACCTCCACCTTCGACAAGCCGACGCAACTTGAGGACACCGCCACGCTGCTCCTCGAGTTCGAGAGCGGGGCACTGGGCACCATGGAGACCGGGTGGTGCGACCCTGCGCGGACCGGCTTCCTCCACGTCCACGGCACTCGCGGAAAGCTTCAGGCGCCCGGCCACGCCGGCAATCCCCTCACGCGGTGGATCCCCGGGTCATACACTCGCGAGGACATTCCGGCGACCCCAGAGGCTATCGACGTTGCGCCGCACGCCACCGGCAATGTGCACGAGCACCTCATTGCGTGCATCGAGCGAAACGTCCAACCCCCGCTGTCCAACGCCCGGTTCGCCCGCCACGTCACCGAGGTGCTTCTCGCTGGCCTCGCGTCCGCGAAGTCCGGGGTTCCCGTGAGCCTCCAAACCCGCACGACGTAGCCCCGCCTGGTTCCCGGCAATCCCGCGACGGTTCCCGGGTCGATTGAACGGGTGTGATGATGGCGGTACCGGGGCGAATATCGCGCGATATTGCTCGCACGACACGTCCAGGGCGCTAAAGCTACGATGCAATACTGCCCGCCCCTGGCCCTACCCGAGATAACGCCTCGTCGCGACTGGGCGCGAGGGGGGCTTACAAGGCCGCGGCGCGGTTGACGGCGTCTGCGTCGTCGTCCGGCGAGGTGTCCTCTGAGAAGTCAGAGACGATCTGCCGGAACGTCTCACCCGCCGCCACGACTGAAGCTACGCGCCCATCCTTCCAGAAGAGCTGGACGTCCTGATAGAAGCCGAAATACATCAGCGCAACCTCCGCCTCGACGGGGCGCCCGAAAGTGATGCGGTACCGCGCATCGTCAATTGGCTCGAACGTGGCCCGCCCCGCATTCATCGCTGCCGCCCAGCTTCGTCATCCGTCTCCATGCGCGACGGGGTAGGGGCAGGGGAAGGGGGGCTTCCGGGGGAGGACTTGGGAGCTCTCCCTTCGCCCGTGTCATCGGTGTCAGGAAGCGCAGAATCGCCACTCGCCTCAGCGACCGCCTCCCGGCGGCCACCCGTCATCCCCAGCGCCAGCGACAGGGCCGTAAAGCCCACGATGGCGGCGACGGCGGCGAGTGGCGGCGGTTCCAAGAGGTTGGCCATCAGCCCAAATGCTACTTGTCGGCGCCCACCTGGGGATGCCGGCGGGGCACGAGGCTCAGTTGCCTGCCGACGGGTTCGCGATTGGCGCGCCGATGAGGTTGCCCCACTCAGTCCATGAGCCGTCGTAGTTCCGCACGTTTCGGTACCCCAGCAGCTCGCGCAGCACGAACCAAGTGTGGCTCGACCGCTCGCCGATCCGGCAGTATGCGATGACGTCTCGGTCCGGCGTCACGCCCTTGCCCCCGTACAGGGCCGCCAGCTCTGCCGCCGACTTGAACGACCCGTCATCGTTCGCCGCCTGCGCCCACGGGATGTTCGCTGCGCCCGGCACGTGGCCCGCCCGTTGTGCCGTCTCCGACATCCCCGGGGGCGCGATCACCTGCCCCGTGAACTCCGCGGGCGAGCGGACGTCCACCAGGGCGTGTCCTGGCGCGTCGATCGTGGCCCGCACGTCGTGAGCGTAGGCGCGGATCGAGAAGTCCGGTTCCCCAGCTCGGTACGTTGTCGACGCCAGTTGAGGGACGTCGGTGACGAGTTCGCGCCCCTCCAGCTCCCACTTCTTGCGCCCGCCGTCCATCAGGCTCACATGCGCGTGGCCGTAGATGCGGGCGACCCAGTAGGCATACGCCGCGAACCAATTGTTGTTGTCGCCGTACAGCACCAAATGCGTGTCCGGCGCGACACCGGTCGCCGAGAGGAGCGCCTCCCACGCGCCCTTCGAGGGGATGTCACGGCGCACCACGTCGGTAAGCTGCGTCTGCCAGTTCCATCCGGCTGCCCCACGGATATGCCCGGATGCATAGGCGGACACGTCCACGTCCACCTCCACGAGCCGGACGTTCGGGTCGTGCACATGGGCCGCCGCCCACTCGGTGGAGACCAGCGCCTCAGGCTTGGCGTACGCGTTCAGGGTGCTCATGGGGTCGTGCTCCTTTCGGTTGACGGTGATGGCGCTCGATCGAACAGGTGCCGGGGGTGGGGCCTCGCTCCCCTCGCCCGTCGCAACGGGGGAGAGTTCACTAGGCGGGGGAGTGGGTGAGGTCGTACTCGCCGTGAGGTATGCGCTGAGGAGGTCTTTTGGGCCCGTCGCATACCTGTGAGGAAGTACTCGGGGGGAAGGGCTGACGGGACTCTCGGGCAGGAGCGCAGGGCGGTGTGGCTACCAGTCCCGCGTGTCACCATCGTCGATGCAAGCGCCGCGGGTCGCCTGCATCAAAAGGAAATTGGTCGATGCCGCTGGTACCCGGGCGTGCGCCGCCCAGTGCGCGCGTTCGCTTTCCGGCAGGCGGTCCACCAGGTCCCCGATGCTTGCGTGGATCACCTCGCCAACCTCCCCAAGGTCACCCGACCCCGCAATGCCAAAGTCCAGCCGCCACGTCGGCCCCCTCACGCGCCCGACGCTGTCCGTTCGCTGGATGCTGAAGCCCGCGACGCCCCGGTATCGCTCGAGCACCGCCGAGTTGAACCACACCTGCACAACCCCGGGAGACCCCCCCAGCGCACGCAGCAGAAGGCGCGTCCGCGCGCGCTGGGCGGTTGCCTGGTGCACTGCCTCAGTCCGAATCGGATTGTCCACTAAGCTGGTCACCATACTGGTGAAGAAGTATGGCACGGACGGCGTGCGTGGTCAAGACGGGGCCGACCGTCGCAAGGTCCTGCGGGAGCACATGCGCTACGACGCGTCGAACGATCTCGCGACCTCCCAGGCGGTAACGTGCGACTTGTACGCCTGCCATTCCTGCTCGCTCACCGTGATGAGCCGGTCGTGCACGTGCGTTCCAAGCGCATCGCGCACGATCCCGTCCCACGCAAGCTCCGTGAGGGCCTCCCCAAGCGAGACGGGCAGGGCATCCGCGGCGACAGACCGGGGATCCCCTGCCACGAGGGGTGGCGGGACGTCCAATCCCTCCCTGACCCCATCGAGACCAGCCGCAATCGCGACGGCAAGGGCGAGGTATGGGTTGCACGATGGGTCCGCGTGCCTAATCTCCACGAGGACCGGCCGACGACCACCCACCCGTTTCCTCGCGAGGACCGGACGCGCAACGTGGAGCATCGCGGATGGGTCACGGCGCGACCACGCAATCGCCGACGGCGCGTCGAACCCCCGGCCGATGCGCTTGTAGGAGTTCACTTGGGGGGCAAGCACCGCACACGCCGCCCGTGCATGGGCCAGCTGCCCTCCGATCCATCCACGCCCTGTCGCGGAGAGGCCGTATTCGTCGATGGGATCGGCAAGCGCATCGCTCCCGTCCGCCATGGTCACTCCCTGATGCAGGTGCAAGCCTGAGCCGGCCACGCCCTCAAGTGGCTTGGGCATGAAGGTCACGGCGAGGCCGCGCATCCGAGCGAGGGACTTCACCACGTACTTCGCGGTCACGATCGCATCGGCGGCGGCCACCGCGGGCATCGGCGGCAGGTCTATCTCATGCTGCCCGGGCGCAAGTTCGTGATGCGTCCCGTCGACCGCGATGCCCATTGCCTCGAGAGCCCGTGAGACCTCCTCCCGAAGCGCGCCCCCGGCGTCACCGTTGGTGTCGAAATACCCTGCCCGGTCAACCGGGATGCGGCTTCCGTCTGGCCGTACCCGGAACACGAAAAACTCGATTTCCGATGCGACCTCGAGATGAAGGCCGACCTCGAGCGCCGCGTCAACCGCGCGGGCAAGCACCGCTCGCGGCGCCGCGGGGTACTGGCTACCGTCGGGGGTCCGGATGTCGCAGATCGCACGAGCCACCGTCGGCCCGGTGCCCCACGGGATGATCGCCCACGTCCTGCCGTCCGGGAACAGCCGCAAGTCGGTCTCCGCCAGGCGCGCGTTCCCTTCAAGCGCGGACCCGTCAAACCAGTGCCCGTGGGTGAGGACACCCCGCGCCTGGCTTGCCGGCAACGCGACCCCCTTCAGCGAGCCGCTGACGTCGGTGAACTGCAGTTCGACGGCGTGGCACCGTCCGCGGTCGATGTCTGCGAGGATCCGCGCCTCATCCGGCGACAGGGTCTCTGGCATGTCCGTCCCGGTCACCGTGGGGTCTCCTCCGCCTGCGCCGCGTTCCGTGTTGGGGGAAGTTCGCCGTCGCCCCCAGCCGATGCGCCTACTGCCCCGATGGAGCCGCCCCTTCCCCGTGCCGAGCACTCCCCACTCTCGTCGCAGCGGGGGAGGGGTAGGGGGAGGGGGCCGTGCTTCCCGCTGCCACCCCCCCAGTTGCGCCGGGAGCGGGGGGCCTCGCTATCCACCGCGAAGTCCCGAAAGGAGGCGAGCGAGACGGACCGTTGCCGGGACGGGGGACTGCTGCCCGGCGTCGCGCACGTGGATGATCGACACGCTCACATTGTCGCCGCCCCCACGTTCGTTCGCCATCGCCACGAGCCGTTCGCACCCACCCTCCGGGGGCATTGCCATCGCCGATGCGATCTCATGGTCTTGCACCTCCCCCCACAACCCATCCGTGCAGAGCAGGAACCGGTCGCCGTCCTCGACTGGTGCGCGCGAGAAGTCGGGCCGGATGCGCGGGGTCGCGCCAAGCGTGCGAGTGAGGACGCTCCGACGTGGGTGGCTGGCCGCATCCTCAGGAGCGATCAGCCGCAAGCGAACCAACTCGGCGGCCTCCGAGTGGTCAGCCGTGAGCCGGGACAATGTGCCATCCCGAAGGCGGTAGATGCGGCTGTCCCCTGCGTGGGCCACGAACGACTGGCGACCGCACAGCACCAGCACCGAAAGCGTCGTCTGCATGCCGGCAGTTTCGGCCGCGCCTCCCGTGGCGACGGCGTGGACGCGGGCGTTCGCCGCCTGGACCGCTCCAGTGAGCGCCGCCTCTGGGGCATGCGGTGATGTCGGCGAGACGTACCCGGCAATCACGTCGCGGATCGCCATGGCACTTGCCACCTCGCCGGCAGACTGGCCGCCGACGCCATCTGCCACAGCAAAGATGGCCCCGCGCTTCCGGATGGCATCACCGCGTTCAGGCAAGAGGCAGCCGACCGCATCCTCGTTGTGAGGTCGGATGCGCCCCGGGTGAGTTACCTCCGCATGGTCCAGGATCATCGGCGCCGATCTGGTTCTTCGTCCATCGCGCGTACGGCCGGTACCCTGCTAGCAGATCGACGTGCGCTGCGGTGATCGCAATTGGGTAGCGTCGCTGAACCGGCACCAGTGGTGGGTGGCGGAGGCGAGCCGATCGGTCACTGTCAGGCTTCACGGGGAGTGCATGACGATGTTCCGCTCACGGGAGCCTACGGTCGTCACGGATTTGCTGGCGTCGTGCGTCATGCCTGAACGGGTCATCGACTTCCTCGGGCATGATGCACAGGCCCTGAGGCACGGCGACGCGGCAAGGCAAGCCGACCCTCAACGGATGTGTACTGAGGGCGACGCAGACTCTCAGCAGGGGAAGGGTGCTGTGATCCCGTTCGGGGACGCGACGGCCAGACGGGGTCGGGGAGAGAGGACTTGAACCTCCGACTTCCACGTCCCAAACGTGGCGCTCTACCGGGCTGAGCTACTCCCCGTCTCGCGGGAGTGTACCCCGTGCCGAGCAAGAACCCGCTCCCTTCTGGCCCCCACCTTCCTTCCCTCCCCCGTCGCATGCGTCGTGAGAGGTGAGTACTGCCCGCTGCCCCCTGCCCCCCCGTTGCGTCGGCAGCGGGAGGCAGGTCCACGCGCGCGATCACTGTTGCGCCCTACCATGGTCAGCCAATGAACGCGACTGACCTTGAGCCGGCCCGGCGGCCCGTGATCGTCTCTGCGGTACGTACGCCGGTGGGACGCTTCCTCGGTGCGCTGTCGGCGCTGACCGCACCGCAATTGGCTGGCGTCGCCATCCGTGCCGCGGTGAGCCGGGCCGGAGTTGACCCGGACCTCGTCGACGACGCGTACGTGGGGTGCGTCCTCCAGGGCGGCGTCGGGATGGCTCCCGCGAAGCAGGCAATTCTCGACGGTGGGCTGCCGGAGTCGGTGCCGGCTACCGCCGTCAACAAGGTGTGCGGCAGCGGCCTTCTGGCAGTGGCCCTCGCGGCGCGCCAGGTCATGCTTGGCGACGCATCGGTCGTCGTGGCGGCTGGCATGGAGAGCATGAGCAACGCGCCGTTCCTGACCACCGGGATGCGCCGCGGACACAAGGCGGGCGACGCCACGTTGGTCGACGCGATGATTCACGACGGGCTGTGGTCACCGTGGGAGCGCCGTCATGTCGGTCACGACGCCGAGGCAATCGCTACACGCCACGGGGCAACGCGCGAGGCTCAGGACGCGTGGGCGCTGCGGAGCCACCAGCGTGCGATTGCCGCGAGCGATTCAGGGGCATTCGGAGATGAGCTCGTGCCGGTCGTGCTCCCCGGCAAGCGCGGGTCCGCCCCAATCGTCGTGTCGGCTGACGAGTGCCCGCGTCGTGACACCTCCGCAGAGGCGTTGGCCTCCCTCCGTCCGGCATTCGCTGGCCATCTCGCATCGGGCGATGCTCCAACCGTCACCGCAGGCAACGCCTCGCAACTCGCCGATGGCGCCGCGGCACTCGTGGTGACCTCCGAGAAGTTCGCTGGTGAGCATGGCCTGCAGGTGCTCGCCCGGTACGTCGCCTCCGCGAACGCGTCACTCGCGCCGGAGTGGCTGTTCGAGGCACCCGCACCGACGATCGCGCGCCTTCTCGACCGCACCGGCACGAGCCTCGCCGACTATGACCTGTTCGAGCTGAACGAGGCATACGCCGCGCAAATGGTCGCGGACACGCGGCTGATCGGATGGGACGAGGCGCGAGTGAACGTGAACGGAGGTTCAATTGCGCTTGGCCATGCACTCGGGTCGACCGGGACGCGGATCCTCGCAACGCTGGTGCACGCCCTGCTGCGGCGTGATGGACGTCGGGGCATCGCGGCGGCGTGCCTCGGGGGGGGCGAAGCCTTCGCCGTCTCAATCGAGTGCCCGTAATCCGTGGCACTGGTCGTCCAACACGCGCAGAGTGAGAACCACTTCCCCGGAGACCTCCCCTGTCCCGTTTTCAAGCGCAGCGCCTCCGTCGCAGTAGCCCCTCTCCCGTCGCAACGGGGGAGGGGGTGCTGAGGATCTGGACGCTTTCGCAAGGGGAGGGGCAACTCCGGTTGTGGTACGTTGCCGCGGTGATCGACGAGTCGCCTCACGTACCTGATCGCGCCGTGGTCCTCGGCGCCGGGATCATGGGTCGGGGAATCGCCCAGGTCCTCGCCACCTCCGACATTCCCGTCACCTTGGTCGACCCTGACAACAATGCGCGCACCCGCGCCATTGGGCACGTCCGCGCCGCCCTTGACCGCCGCGTCGCGCGCAACGACCTCACGCCCGACGCCCGCGACGCCGCC
>CAILQO010000607.1 GCA_903836285.1 uncultured Chloroflexota bacterium | reverse complement strand
TGGGTACCGCGCTCGGTCGTCGGCACATTGAAACGCTGTCGCGCCTCCGTTTCCGTTTTTCCCACCGGATGCTCACACGTTCGCCTGCGAGGCGGTCCACGTCACCCCTCTCCCGTCGCAACGGGGGCGGGATGAAGGGGGAGGGGGCTTTGGGGGTGAAGGGGGCCTCGGGGGTGCGGGAGGGGGCATCGGGGGTGAAGGGGGTTCTCCTTGCCACTGCCTCACTCCCCGCGGACCGCACGCCGCCCAACGCCACCCGCCACCGAATCCCATCGGGAGGCGTGGCTACACTGGCCCCACGATGGCTGACAGACCCGCCCCCCACGACCACGCCGCACCGGTCGCCGATGCACACCCGCACGCCCGGCGGCCCGATGTGAAGCGGCGCCTTGCACGTGCTGCGGGCCATCTCGAAGCCGTCCGCCGGATGGTTGACGCCGATCGCGACTGCCCTGAGCTGCTGCGCCAGATCGCTGCGGTTCGCGCCGCCCTGGATGCCACCGCCCGGCTTGTCCTCGCCGACCACATGGAGTCGTGCCTGCGGGGCGCCGCGCGGGGTGAGCCGGAGCGCGCATGGGACGACCTCAAGGGCGCCCTCGAGACCTTCATCCGCTAGGTGGCCCCGCGCCCGGCACGGCACGCGCTTCACGCCCGGAACCCACCAGGCGCGCCGCATTCACGACGACCCCGACCGACCCCACGTTGTGGATCAGGGCACCGGCGACGATCCCGGCGATCCCCGCTGCCGCGGCACCGACGGCGACGATGTTCCATGCGGCGGCGACGACGAGGTTCTGCGACACCGTCCGCATGGCGTCCCGCCCCATCCCGATCACCGCCGCGACGTCGGTGAGGCGGGCGCGCAACAGCACGACGTCCGCCGCGGCCATCGCGAGGTCGGTGCCGGCGCTCCCCAATGCGATGCCGAGGTCCGATGCCCCAAGTGCCGGTGCGTCGTTCACGCCGTCGCCGACCATCGCCACCCGGTGGCCCTCGGCCTGCAGCGCGCGCACCATGGCCACCTTGCCCTCGGGCAGCAGCCCTGCATGCACGTCGTGGACGGCGATCCCCGCGGCCGTTGCCATGGCGTGCGCTGGGCCGGTCGCGTCGCCAGTGACGAGCAGCACACGCCGGACCCCATGGCGGCGCAGCGCAGCCACCGCCTCCGCCGCGTCCGGGCGCACCGTATCACCGAGCGCGATCACGCCCGCGACGGTCCCGTCAATCGCGACCACGACCGGCGTCCGACCGGCAGCCTCCACGTCGGCGATCGCCACATCCACCGCCGCGTCCCACCGCGGGGCATTCGCGCGAACGTACGCCGGGCGCCCAACCACGACGACCGCCCCGGGAGTCGTGGCCGTGGCGTGCAGCGTCCCCACCACGCCGTTCCCGGCCTCCGCGGCGAATGCGGAGACGTGAACGCTCGGCCCGGGCGCTTCGGTCGCCGCCGCAACGATGGCCCGGGCAAGCGGGTGCTCGGATTGCGCCTCGATGGCCGCGGCATGGTCCAGCACGTCAGCCGAGGTTCGCCCGCCGAGCGCGTGAACCGCATGGACCGTCATTGATCCGGTCGTCAGCGTGCCAGTCTTGTCCAGGCACACCACATCGACGCTGCCGGACGCCTCCACCCGCGCGCCACCCCGGACCAGGATCCCATGGCGGGCGGCGCGCGCGACCGTCGCGACGATGGCGGTTGGCGTTGCCAGGGTCAGCGCGCACGGGCAGGCCACAACCAGGACCGCGACTGCGTGGTCGAACGCACCGGTGACCGCCCACGTGGACGCCGCCAGCGCAAGCACGCCCGGGGTGAACCAGGTCGCCCAACGGTCAGCGGTGCGGACCACCGGCGCACGCTCCGCCGTCGCCTCGGCGACAAGGGCCGCGATGCGGCCGAGCGTGGTCGCCGTGTCCACGTGCGTCACGGTGACCGTGAGCGCGCCGCCACTGACGAGCGTCCCGGCGTATGCCGTGTCGCCCGGCCCCCGGGATGCCGGTGACGCCTCGCCGGTGATCGGCGCCTCGTCAACCCAAGCGCGCCCCGAGGCGATTGTCCCGTCAACGGGTATGCGCTCCCCCGGGCGCACCGCCACGGTATCCCCCGCGACCACGGCCGCGACGTCGACCTCGGTCTCCTCCCCGCCTCGCACGAGGTGCGCCGTGGATGGCACGAGGCGACCGAGCCCGGCGATCGCATCGTCGGCCCGGGCCGCGGTCACATCCTCGAGGACCTTGCCGAAGAGCATCATGAACGCGACGAGCGCGGCCCCGAGGTACTCGCCGGCGTAGAGTGACGCGGCGATGGCAAGCGTGACCAGCTCGTCGACGTTCACCTCGCGCGCGAGGAGGCCGGTGACCGCCCCGCGCGCGATGACGATCCCGCCCGCGAGGGCTGCCGCCCACCCGGTGCCGACCGCCGCGAATGCCCACGCGGGATCATCGTTGCCGAGCACCTCGATACCCCACGAGGCCCCCGCGAGGAGGAGTGTCACGTACGAGGCGACCGCCTCCGTGCTGGTCAGCGCCTCGCCGTACGCCGTCCGGAACCGTCCGAATCGCCCGCCGCCTGTCTCCATCGGTAACCCCCCAGGGGGGATAGTACGCCCGCCCCTCATGCCATGTCGCGCGGTGTCGCATGTCGTCGTTCCTCCTCCCTGCCGCGCGGCGTTTCCAGTTCACCCCTGTAGGCTCGCCCCTCGCCCGTCGCCACGGGAGAGGGGTTGAGGGTGCTCCTTCCCCCCTTCCCTCGCAGGGAAGGGGGGCTAGAGGGTTAGGCCCGTTGGGGGAGGGGTTGGGGAGGGGGGCCTCGGGGATGAAGGGAGCGGGCTTCGGGGGTGCAGGGCGCTATCCCGTCGCAGGAACCAGCAGTCCCACGCACGTGGCATGGGTCAGGGCGACCACCCGCCCCCCAACCGGACCGATCTCCGCGCGGCACCCGAACCCCGCCAGCGCCACGGTTCCGGCAGCATCCCGCACCGTCGCCGCGTCCCGGTCTGGCCCCCCAAAGAACGCCTCGTGGCGCGCGTCGTCCGCCAGCACGATCGCCGCCAGCGGCGCCCGCCCCCCGGTTCGCGCCAGCGACGCCGACACTGCACGGACGAGGTCCGCGGTCGCCGCCGCCGCGTCACGGTACTGGAACTGCACCGTCTGACCCACCGTCGGCCGCCCGAGGACGAGGATCGACCCCGAGTCCTGGTCCGCCCCGAGGAGCGCGCACGAGACCAAGTCGTCCGCCGACGTCGATGTGCGTACCTCGTCGATCGCCAGCCCGGCGAACAGGTTCCCACGCGCACGCTCCACCACCGGTGCCGGCAAGGCCCGCACCGTCTCCATCAGCACGCCGAGTGCCGGGCGCCGCCCGATGCGCCGGATCGCATGTTCCCCGTCGACTTCCGTGATCGTCCACGGCCGACCGATCGGCGCACACCCCTGCGACGCCAGCACCTCCAGCGCCCACGCGCCACCGATCGCCAGCGCCACCACGCCGTCGGGCACCACGTCCGTCCCGTGGAAGAGCGCCGTCGCCCGATCCTCACCGCTCGTCGAGGCGACCGCGCCGATCACCGCCGTCCCCGGCCACGCCGCCGCCCACGTCGTCGCCAGCGATGGGGCTTCCACCGAGGCATGGTCGGCGAACAGCACCCAACCGTTCACGTCGCCCGGCAGCACGCCCGTCGCGCGATGCAGGTACGACGCTTGCCGCTCCGGGAACGCCGCGAGCCCCTCCGCGCGCTCCACAACCTCGGGCGACAGCGCGACCGTCCGCACCGACAGCCCCGGCGCCGCGACCGCCAGGACCGTCACCGTCTCGCGCCCCTCCAGCACCCGCCCCCCGGCAATGCCGTACGCCGCCGAGCACCCCACCACGTGCGCCGCCCCCAGTTCGGCACCCACCCGCTCGATGATCCGCGCGTAGTCGCCGTGGAAACCGGCCGTCGCGAAGACGAGCGCCACGTCGCACGCGTTCGTGGTCGGGGCAGCCACCGCGTGCGATGTCGCGTCCCCCTCGCGTCGCAGGGCAACCCACGGCGATCCGCCCGTCTCGAACAACCGGTCCAAGGCACCGTCGACGGCGATCTGCCAGCCCGGCGAAACTGGTCGCCCCCGGTCCGACCCCCATCCCGAGGCCGCCCATGCCGCCGATTGGGTGCGGGGCGCGCCCGCCAAGGGGGTCGGCCCCGTCACGCCGGCCACCGTGCCTGGAACAGCACCCGCTTGAATGCGTAAAAGTACGGCGCCCGGTCACCAAGCACGGCGAGCAGCGCCTCCCGGTACCGCGCCACGAACGCCCCAAACAGGTCTGGCGACAACCGAGCCTCGTAGTCGGTCAGCAGGGTCCCGCGCACCCACTCCACCACATCCGCCGAGGTCGCCAGCACATGCCCGTAGATGCGGGCGAGCACCCTCGGTTCCGCCACCCCAAGCCCCCACAGCAGCTCCGCGTACGCCTCCGGTGCGAGCGTGCCGAACGTGCGGACGTGCCCCCCGAGCGCGGATGCGAACGGCTCCTCGCGCGCCACGGACGCCGCCACCACGTGCGAGGCATGGTCGCCGTTCATCGGCACCTGCACCACCAGCTGCCCACCCGGCGCCAGCAACGATGCGACCCTCGGGATCACGTCGTGGTGGTCCCCGTGCCAGTGCAGCGCCGCGTTCGAGAACACCAGGTCGAACGGACCCGCCAACCCTGGCGCGAGGGGTCGGGCGTCACCGACGTCGCCGAAGTCTCCCTGCACGAAGCGCACGCCGTTCCCGGCGAAGGCAGCGGCGCGGGCAAGCATCGCCGGCGAGCGGTCCAATCCAACCGTCTCGGCGCATCCGAGCGTCTCGTGCAGGTGGCGCGTCAACTCGCCCGTCCCGCACCCCAGGTCGATCGCCCGCATACCCGGACGTCGCTCCACCATCGCCAGAAGGTCGTGGAACGGCTGTGTCCGCTCGTTCCGGAACCGCGCGTACTGCACCGGGTCCCACGCGTCGCGCGCGCTCACTTCACCCGTGTTCATGTTCCCACCGTATGCTTTTTCGTCGCCTGCTAGGGGTTCGGGGTTGTAGTCTCTCGCCCCTCTCCCATTTTCATTTTTCCACCGTATGCTCGTTCCTCGCCTGCTAGGGGGGTCGGGGTTGGGGAGGGGGATCTCTCGACGCGGAAGGGTGGACGCGTTCGTTGGGGAGGGGGCCTTGGGGGTGAAGCGGGTGGGCGTCCCGTGGCGCATGGGTCCAGTCTAGCCGGGCGACAGCAGTTGCTCGATCTCTGCAATCGGCACGCGCCGCGTCGCCTGCACCGCGGCCCGGCGTCGCAGCGCGTCCGGGAGCCGTACTAGGCCCGCCGCGATCCCCCGGAGGCGCGCCCGGGCAGCCTCACCGCGCCAGTGGCGGAGCGCGTCCAGGGCGATGGCACCGTGCGCCGCAGCGATCGTCCGCCAGTGCCTCCGGAGGATCGGGCCGGGCACGTCGCGCGCGAGGACCAGCAGGAAGTTCCGCCCGCACCAATAGCTCGAACGCACCTGGCCCGCCGTTGCGCTGATCCGGTGGCGTATCCGCGCCTCGGGTACGTACCGGCACCGGTAGCCGAGCAGGTTCGCGCGCCACGCTAGGTCGACGTCCTCAAGGTACGACACCAGCCACTCATCGAAGCCGCCGGTTTCGTCGAGCAGCTCGCGCCGGTACGCGGCGGCGGCGGCGCATGGACCGAATATCCACGTCGTCGATGCCCCCACGTCCAGCGTCCCATCGTCCGGCATGAATGCCCCCCGGTTCTGCGGGATCCCGCCTGTCGTGTAACCGTCACCGGCGGCGTGGAGGAGCCGGGGGGAATCGTGCACCAGCACCTTCGACGCGCAGGCGCCCACCGATGGGTCCGCCTCCAGCGGCGCCACCAGCGCACGGAGCCAGCCAGGTTCCGCCACGGTGTCGTTGTTCAGCAGCACGACGATGCTGCCCTGCGACGCCCGGATTCCCGCATTTGCGGCGCCGGCGAACCCGCGGTTCCGGTCCAGGGCGACGACGGTCACGGTGGGGTACGACCGACCAACCCACGCCGCGGTGTCGTCCGGCGAGCCGTCGTCGACGACCACCACTTCGTCCGGCTGCCGGTCCTGAGTCGCCAGCGCGTCGAGGCACGGCCCGAGCAAGTCACGCCCGCGCCATGTTGGGATCACGACGCTTACGAACTGGGTGCCAACCCGTCCGGGCATGGTGCCTGCGCGTGCCGGGCGTTCGGTCATTCGTCCTCGTCCCCTTCGTCGAACACCGGCGGGGGAGCCACCGCCGCACGGATGACCACGTCGGTGACCACGGCGAGGGCAATGGTGGCGACGCCAAGCGCGGCCAGCTGCCGGGCCGTGAGGTTGGGGTGAACGCCGAGGAGCGCCCACCCGAGCGCAAGCATCACCACGGCCATCCCGCCGACACGGCAGCCGACCGACGCCAGGCGGGCCAACGTGCGCGCCATTCCTGCGGTCAGGAGCGCGACGGCACGCCGTGAAGCCCATCGGCACCGCGGTGGACGTCCGCTCGCGCACCGACGAGGGCGGCGCCGACCCATGCCCAGTCGTCTCGACGCACGAAGTGGACGGCGACGGCGGTGAAGAACGCGAACCGCACGAGACCCGGCAGGAACGGCCCGAACGCCGTCGCCAGCCCGTCCGAGCCGGGGCCGATGCCGCCCGAGACCGCACGCCACGACGCCGCGGCCAGCGCTGCGACGTGCAGGCGGGCGGACGCCGCCACATACGCACGGTCGAGCGACTCCGCGCCGGCGTACACCTGCCGCTGCATTGCCATGGTCGCGGCGGCGGTATCCCCTGCGTCCGGCTCCGTGATCGGGTCCAGGTGGCCAATCGACGCAGCCGCGGCGCGCTCGACGTGCATCCACCCGTCGTCGTCATTCGGGAAAAGGGCCGCGGCGGCGCAACGCAATCCGGCCGCCACCCGGACGCCGTCCGCCTCGCCGAGGGCCGCGTACGCAACCGACAGGGCAACGCCTGCGCCGATGAACCGCTGCGGCAGCACGTCTGCACCGAGCGACGCCGGTGACTGGCCGACGGGGCCGAACGGCGGGCCAAACGCCTGCGCCCCAGCGACGCCGAACGGTCCCTGCATCGCCGACGCCATATGCGCCTGAACCTCGGCAGCGATCGCCATCGTCGCGCGCTCCACGTCATCGCTCCGCAGGAGGAGCTCACCTGCCGTCGTCGCGCCGTCCGATTCCATTCACCCAAGTGTAGACAGGTAGCACCTGTCGCGTTTTCATTTCACCACCGCATGCTTGTTCCTTTCGCCTTCTGTCTTTGGGCGCCGTGTCGTAGGCTCCTTCGTCGCCCTGCGGCGCGGGTGGGGGGGCGTTCTCGGGGCAGATCGACAACCCGAAGAACGAGGGTGGACGCTTTCGTTGGGGAGGGGGTTGTCCCGGCAGGGGGAGGGGGTTCTCTCACCTGTCACGGCTGCAGACTGCGCGTGTTGGCGAATCACGTGCCGTCATCGCCATTGCGAGGCCAATTGAGGCGAGGCAGCACCACGCGACGGCGCCCCCGTTGACCTCCCGTGACCACCCGAGGCCCCGGGTCGCGAAGTCGGTGGTGAACACTGCCCCCCACAAGGCAAGCGCGACGAGGCCGGCATATGCACGGAACACTCCGGGCCGGTCGGGGGAGGGGTCGAGGCGCCATGCGAGGAGATCGGCCACGACCCCGGCGCCAACTTGCGCCACGACCAACTGCCACTGCGCGAACGCGCCGATGGCGGACATCAAGCTCGCGACCGTGCCAAATATGACTGTCGCCGTGCCGAAGGGATGTCTCCACCGCGTGATGGTCCAGAGCACTGCCCCGACCATCACCACGGTCATGACGAGCATGCCCCCGGTTCCCGCGGTCACGGCGGCGGCGCGGACATCGCCACTGGCGTACGCAAACGGAGACGCCCCACGCCCGACGTGGAACGGCCGGATTGTTGGCCACGCGTGCATGAAGAAGAAGGCAATCGTCGCCGCGACGAGCGAGACACTGGCGATCGCCGGGAATACGTCCGCAAGCTTCGTGACGCCGTCCGTGGGTACGCGCCGCCAACCTGCCCGGAATGGTGCGCCGAGAACGGCGATCAGGCCTGTCGCAAGCAGCAAGTGCGTCGGGCTGAAGAGCGCATCGATCCCCTGCTCAATGCCGAACGCCAGGTGCCACGCCATGTCGCCGAGGCCGCCCACCGCGAAGATGAACGTGCCGGCGATCCCCCACCCGTAGCCGACGGGGATGCGCCCGGCGAACCCTTGTCGCACGACTACCGCCAGTTTGGTTGGTCGAACCGTGGGGGTGCTCGCAAGGTCGGACCACCTGTCCGGTGGCCTGCTGGCACCTCGTACGGCAAGTGAGAGGTACCACGCAGCGGTCGCGAGAAAGCCCGAATAGAGCAGGGCATGCCACGGGGTGAAGAAGGTCTCAAGCGAGCGAAGCGCGTTGTGCGCCCACCCATCGACGAAGAGGCCGACGGCGAGCCATGTCCCGACGGTGATCGACACTAGGTCATCCCGCCCGGTGGTGTGCCAGACCTGACGCGCGGTCGCCGTGCGAACCGGCGCAACGGCGACCGTGGGATGGACCCGTGTGGCGGCGGCATCGGGCGTCGGGGTGACGTCGACGATGGCCATCGGTGGACTGGCGTGGTTACGGAGTGAGGTCGCGCAGGCTTGGCGGCGGCTTGCCCGCCAACCCCTTGATCGCGATTGCCTCGCGCAGGAAGAACGACGCCGAACCGATGATGTCCGAGGCAAGACCGAGCCGTTGTGCCGCTTCGGCAGGGTCCCCGTTTGCCTCGAGGTGCTTGCGGATCGCACGCGCTTCCTTGAGGGCTTCGCTGATCACGTCGTGCGCCCGTCGAGCGTTCGACGGCACGTCATGCTCCGGGTAGGGGAGGGGCGCAAGCGCGGTTGCGGCTTCGAGCGGGCGGACCCTCACCAAGCTGTCCTGCACGTTTGCCACGCGGTCAACTCCCTTGGGCGCGCCATCCCGCCAGTCAGGGGGGTGCGCGAAAACCGCGCCCGAGGCGCAGCGATGAGACATGGTACCGGCCCCATGCTTCCACGAGCTCAACTCGGTTGTGCGGCGTTATCGGTGTGCCTGCCTCGCCCTTCCTCCTCGCCCTGGCCGCCCTTCCTGAAGGCCCTGCGTACGGACGCGACAGCTGCAACAGATCACCGGCTTGCGTTGGCTTGCCGTGCGGTACCGTACCGCGGTGCCCCCACCAGCGCTCGTACCTGCACGCTTGGAAGTGACGGGTCAATCAGCATCATCTCCTCGAGGCGTCCCCGCCCTCCGAGACCGCGCCGCGTGGCACCTCGGGGCGACGTCCGCGATGCACGCGATCAGTGACGCGCTCTTTGCGGGCGTCTACCCGCTCCTCCCGCTCGTTGCCGCTGACCTGAACCTCTCGTACGGCGAGGTCGGGGCGGTCAAGGCACTCCTCGGAGCATCCTCGGCGCTCCTCCAGGTTCCCGCCGGCATGCTTGCCGAGGTGCTGGGGGAGCACCTGCTGCTCGCAGCCGGAACCGCGTGGGTTGGCCTTGGCCTCGCTGCGATGGCCCTCGCCGCCTCGTTCTTGCCGCTGCTCGCCCTTGCGCTCGTCGCGGGAATCGGGGGGAACACCCAACACCCGGTTGCGAACGCGGCGGTTGCCCGGCTCTACAACGACGCGGAACGACCGGGCGCTATCGGCACGCTTAATTTCGCCGGCGACGTCGGCAAGGTGATTGCGCCGTTTGTTGGTGGCTTTGGGGCGGCGCTCGCGGGGTGGCGCGGAGGGTTCACCGCACTCGGCGTGCTCGGCGCGGCATTTGCCGTGGCATACGCCGTCGTCGTGCCGGTGCGTTGGCGCGTGCGGCGAGCGGACATCGACGGCAGTACCCGCTTGGCCCCCTCCTCATTTCAGCCCTCCCCCGCCGGCGCCACAGACGGGAACCCCGGCGCTGACCCCAGCGTTGCCTCCTCATCGGGGCGCTCGCCGTCTTCGCCCCGTCCGTTCTTATCTCCCCCACGGCGCCAAGCGGCGGGTATTCGATGGCGTCCCGCGGCGTGGGGCGTCGCGTCACCGGTTCCCTACGCTGTCCTCTGCACCATCGGTGCCATTGACGCCGCCGCACGCGGGGCTGCGCTGGCGCTCATGCCGTTCGCGTTTGCGCGGGCGGGCATGGATGCCGCGCAGGTCGGCGTCGCCTTCGCCGTCCTGTTCGGTGCGGGTGCCGCCGGCAAGTTCCTCTGCGGACCCCTCGCCTCGCGGGCCGGCCTCGCGATCACGATCATCGTCACCGAAGTCGTCACGGCGCTCGGCATCGTGGTCATTCCGGTTGCGCCACGTGAAGCAATCCTCTGGGCGATCCTGCCGTTCGGGTTCTCGCTCAATGGCACGTCCTCTGTCCTCTACGCCCTTGTCGCGCCACTTGCCGTACCGGCGCAGCGGGCGCGTGCCTACGGTCTCTACTACACCGTCACCCTGTTGGCGACGGCTGGTTCCCCACTGGTCTACGGCGCCGTCGCCGATGTGACCGGGCTCGGCGTCGCGTTCGCCGCACTCGGAGGCGTCACGTTGGTCGTCGTGCCTTTGGCGTGGGCGTGGCGGAGCGCCTTCGAGTCTCCGCCCGTGCATGTCACCGCTGTCCGGTGACGAGCGCCATCAACGCGGGGATGTCGCGCACGAACGTGAAAACCGCGAGCGTTGCGACGAGCACCGCGAATGCCTGGCGCAACCGGTCATCCCCAACGTGACCAGCCAAGCGCCCGCCGACGGTGACGCCAGTGACCCCTGCCGTGCCGAATAAGATGGCGATTGACGGATCGACCCGTGCGCCTTCAAGGTGCGCCAGCAAACCCCATGCCGAGTTGAGCGCGATGGCCAGCATGCTGGTGCCCGGTGCCATGCGCATCGGGACGCCAAGCGTCGTGACCAGTGCCGGCACAAGGAGGAATCCCCCGCCGACGCCAAAGAACCCGGTCATCAGGCCGACGACGGAGCCAACCGCTGTGAGGCGTCCAAGTTGTGCGGGTCCACGCCCGTCCGTCGTCTCCAGCGTGTCGATAGCCGAGCGCCCCCGCGCCATCGTCGCCGCCGCGCCCAACATCACGACGCTGAAGAGCGCAAGGACGATTGCATCGTCGATGCCTCGGTGAAGCCATGCCCCGGCGAACGCGCCGACCACGCCAATTGCGCCAAGCATCAGCCCTGTTCGTGGCAGGACTCGCCGGGCACGCCACGCATGGAACGACCCAGTGGCCGCGTTTGCCAGCGTGACGACGAGGCTCGTCACTGTTGCGACCTCAAGCGGCACCCCGAGTACATGCACGAGCGCTGGGATCGTGAGGATCGCCCCACCGGCGCCGAGCGCCCCTTGCAGAACGCCGATCGAACCGCCGAGCAAGATGGTCACGGCCGCCATGCCGTCCATCGACGGACCCGCGCCGTCCCTAACGACTGCCCTCGTTCAGAACGCCCACGAACAGGAACAGCCCGACGGTGATCGCTACCCCCGCCCCGACAAGCGTGGTGAAGATGACGTGCAGTGAGACGTCGAGCATGCGGTTCGCTTCAAGCGCGGCCTGGATCACGCCAATCTCGCCAGCAACGAGCAGGTACCCGACATACGCGATCATGAGGGCCCACCCAAGGATCACAAGGCGCCCTGCAAGGATCATCATCGGTGCTTGCCC
>CAILQO010000606.1 GCA_903836285.1 uncultured Chloroflexota bacterium | reverse complement strand
CGCGCCTAGTCGGGGCGGCCCCGGACGTGGAGGGGGAGTAGGTCGGGGGGAACCCCCTCCCCAACCCCCCCCCCGTTGCGACGGGAGCGGGGCGAGACGTCCCCTAGCCCCCCTCTGCTCGCCGGGAGAACCTCCTGCCCAACCCCGCCCCCTACCGCAGCGGCAGGGACGAGGAACGAGGACATGCGACACCGCGCGGCATGGCATGCAAGCAGGGAGGAGGGACGACGACTTGCGACACCGCGCCCAGAGACCGAAGGCGCACAGAGGAACGAGCGCATCCGGTGGAAAAACAGAAACGGGAGAGGGGCGCGACGTCCCCAATCCCTGCGAGCGAGGCCGAACCCCCCTAGCCCCCATGCCCTGCGGGGGAGGGGTAGGGGGAGGGGGCCGTGGCCAATCCCCCTGTGGTGGGAGCGGGGCTAGCTGCGTGCCTCGCGGAAGTACGGGCGACCCAGCCCTGCCGGCGCTCCCGCCCGGCGCCGCGCCAGCCGACGCCCCATCACCGGCAGTGCGACGATCGGGGCGACGTACGGCAGGATCCCCAGCAGGTACTGCACCCCGGGCACGTCCGACACCAGCCGGAACTGCGCCGCCTCGAACCCGCCGAAGAGCAGCGTCCCGGCGATCGCCCACAGCGGGTGCCAGTTCGCGAACGTCACCAGCCCCAGCGCGATCCACCCGCGCCCGCGCGTCATCCCTTCCGTCCACGTCCGCACCACCGTCAGCGACAGCACCGCCCCGGCGAAGCCCACCAGGCATCCGCCGATGACGATCGCCCCGAGCCGGTAGCGGTCCACGTGGATCCCGGCCGCGTCGGCGGCGGCGGCGTCCTCCCCCACCGCGCGCAGGTGCAAACCCGCCCGCGTCCGGTAGAGCACGAACCACAGCGCCAGCGCGAGGCCGTACGTGACGTACACCAGCCCGTACTGCCGGAACAGCGCCTCGCCCACCACCGGCAGGTCCGCGAGGTACGGCACCGTCCATCGCACGTCGAGCGCCTTGGACGCCTTGGAGATGTACGGCGCCCCGAGCAGCCGGCTGAGCGCGTCGCCGAGGTAGACCAGGATCAGCCCGAGCACCAGCTGCCGCTCCTGCGTCATGCGCCCGTAGACCACCGGGATGGCGTGGGTGAGGCTGAGGATCCCCCCGGCAAGCGTCCCCGCCGCGGCGCCCAGCATGGCGTCGCCCGTGGTGAAGGCCGTCCCGTACGCCACCATCGCGCCGAAGAGCATGAGGCCCTCGACCCCGAGGTTCGTGGCGCCGGACAGCTCCGTGACGATGGAGCCAAGGGTGGCCGGCAGCAACACCGCGCCGGAGACGACCACGACGAACAGGAAGCCGCCGATCGACGCCGCATCCATCACGCCGCTCCCCCGTTACCGTTGGTCACCGGCGCCGCCACGGGGGTGGGGACGGGGGTGGGGCGACGCGGCGTGCTGGCCCAGCGCTCGGCGAGGTTCTGGCCGTTAATGACGCCGTAGAGGATCGCCCAGAGGAGCACGCCGGCCATGGCGACGGGCAGGCCGAAGCTCACCTGCAGGGAGGACCCGCCGACGATCAGCCCGGCAACGAGCACCGCCGCGACCGCCGTCAGGCCCGGGCGCAGCGCCCCCAGCGCAACGACGAGGATGGCGGTGTAGCCCAGCTCCTGCGAGATGCCGGCCTCCAGGCGGTGGTTCAGCCCGGCGACCTCGCTCCACCCGGCGATCCCCGCGAGGCCCCCGCCGAGGATGGACACGAGCACCACCACGCTCCCGGTGGAGATGCCCAGGTACCGCGCGGCGCGGCTGCCCTGCCCGGCAACGT
>CAILQO010000605.1 GCA_903836285.1 uncultured Chloroflexota bacterium | reverse complement strand
GGGAGTACCTGCGCGACGAGTTCGACGTGACCGTGCTCGCGACGCCCCGCGGCCTCTCCGGCCTCGAGGATCTCGATCTGCCCAAGCGCGTCGTGGCGACACGGCGCGACCTGCTCCCGCGCGGCCGCGTCGCCGACATGGCCGTGCACCTCCCGGGCGACGGCTATCGCGACCTCGAGCGCGCGCTGTCAGGCTCGGACATCGTGCACAGCGCGGAGCTCGGTCCGTGGCTGAGCGCCCAGCCGGCTCGCCTGAAATCTCGACTCGGATTCAAGCTGGTCCTCACCTACTGGGAGACGATCCCCTTCCACCACGCGTACCGGACGCGCCGGGCGGCGGTCGAGGACGGAGTACTGCACCTGGTGCGTCGCCACCGGTACGCCCGCATCAATGATCTCGCCGAGGCGCGGGGCGTCGAAGTTCGTCGCCCCCACCAGACGGATCTTTCCGGCCTGGCGCAGGTCGTCGAGGACCATCGCCGCCGCCACGTAGCCCGGCACCGCGTAGTCCCACCAGTGGAACTGGACGATGTCGATGCGGTCCACGCCGAGGCGTGTTAGCGATCGGTCGATGACGCGCGTGACGTACGCCCGGTCGACGTGCGCGAGGTCGCCGAGATCGGGGACAAACTTCGTGTGCACCTGCAGGCGCGATGCGAGGTCCGGCCGCGCCGCGCGGAACCGCCCGATGAGGTCCTCCACGCCGGTGTAGATGTCGGCGCAGTCGAACGTGGTGATGCCCGCCTCGACGAACGCGGCCATGTCAGCGATCGCGTGTTCGGGGTCCACCGGCCCATGGCCACCAGCGAGGTGCCACCCACCCTTGATGATGCGCGCGATGTCGTACCCGGGCGCAATGGTGATGCGGTCGATCATTGGGCGTCCTCGTCGGGCTCGTCGGTCGGTACCGCACCGAGCGAAAGCGGCACCGCCGTCACTTCTGCGTGAGAGAACCGGCGCGTGCCGATGCGCGTAATCCGGAAGCGCGACGGGCAGTTCGGGTCCGGGCACGCGACTTCGGCGTCAGTGGTCATCCAGTCGTTCACGTGCGTCGGGCGTTGCTTCGCCGGCAGCAAGGGCAGCAGCGCCGCTAGCGAGTACAGCGAGAAGCCTTGCCCCGGCGGGAGGTGGATCATCTCGCCCCGCACCTCGAACCAATCGCCGACGCTCGCCCCGCAGTAAAG
This sequence comes from uncultured Chloroflexota bacterium, assembly GCA_903836285.1. GTDB lineage: Bacteria > Chloroflexota > UBA11872 > UBA12225 > UBA12225 > CAILQO01. The sequence goes on along the minus strand of CAILQO010000605.1, from coordinate 3,468 downwards.
GCGTGCCCCCGGCGGCGCAACGACCTCCACGCGCAGGTCGTGCAAGTCGAACCCGTCGTCGCGCGCGCCGCCCATGGTGCCTCCCGTCGCCCGCCGTCCCGGGCCGCCGGAGGGTACCCGTACGCTTGGCGACCCACCGGCCATCGCACCACCCACGCGAGTCACAGCGGTGGTTGCGCCGCCGAAGTCAACCCGAGGATTCCTTGCGCGTCCTGCCGGTGCATGTCAGGCGGACATGCACCTTCTCAGAGTGGCCCGCCCTCGGTAGTATTGCCTCGCCGTCATCGATCGCAGACGGACGTGATCGCCCGATGACCGACCGCACGGAGCCGCCACCGCAGCCCGACGACGGCGACCCGCCGCCAGCCGTCGAGTTGCGCCCCGATGGCGACGAGGTGCTCAACTTCGCGATTGAACGACTGGTCGCACGCCGGTCCGCCATCCCGGTGCTCCGTCACGGCGACTTGCGCGCCCTTGTCCGCAGGTACCGCATCTTTCCCGGCCTCGGATCGAGCTTCGTCGAATGCGCGCCGGAGGCCGCCTTCCGGCAGGGGCTGCGCCAACTCGCCGCCATGCGCACCGTCGGCGTGGAGGCGATCACCTACGTCGCCGCCTTCACCTTCCCGGACGTGATGGCTACGGTCATCGAAGCCATGGACGCGCACGCATTACCAACCGGTGACGAGGTGGCGCTGGACGACGAGGGAGAACCCGCCGACGCCCCTGTGGTGGAACTGACCGACGAGACGCTGCCCACATACATCTGCGCAACGGTTGCAGCCCGCATGGGAACGGCGCATGTCCGGAACGAACTCGAGTCGATCCGGCGCGCCCCACCTCGTCCTCCCATGCGCCGACGCCCAGCCCCGCAAAGGCGCGCCGCCCCACGTGCGCTTGCCGTCCCAGCAGTGCGTCCGCCGGAAGCCCCGGACGCGGCTGAGGTCGCCCCGATTGACGTGCAGCCTGATGTTCCCGTTGGTGACACACCTCCCCACCCCGATACAGGCGTGGACGAAGCGGGTCCTGCCTTGGGGGCACTGGAGGCACTGGAGGCACCGGCCGACACGGCGCCCATCGACCAACAACCGGTCGCGGCACTGGCGGTTGACTTCGAGGACGCCGGCATCGCACCGACCGGGGCGGTCCACGTTGACACGACGGCCCCCAGACCCGCGCCAGCACCCGTCCCAGTAACTCCTGACGCTACGGCGCCGGTTCCGGAAGCGGGCGGCGACACCCCCACCCTCGAGGTCGCACCGGACGCCGTGCGAGAAGCCACGCGCGATCCAGTCGGCATCGCCAACGCCGCAACCACGTGGGCCGTCCCACTCCCGCACGACCTGGGGCAGATCGTGGCCGGGCTTGAGGCCCTGCCGGTGGAGGCGTACGACTGGGCAGCCGTCGGTAACCTGGCGGTCGCCCTGCACGCACTCCACCTCCACCGCCTCGACGAACAGCGCCGGCTCGACGTGCAGCGGCTTGGCACGAGCGTCCGCGACGTCATCTCCAGGCTCAAGGAGACCTTTGATGCATGGGGCCTGACCGCCACCGGCGACGCCGCGACGTGGTCGGTCGATGCCGTCCGCCCCGAGGATGCGGCCCGCATTGCCACCCTGATTCACACCCTGAGTGACGCGTTTGCGACGTGGCAGTCCCTGCACGACGAGGGCGAACCCTCGGTGCTTGCGCGGCGAGAGTTCCACCGGGCCGGCATCCGACGGGCCGAGAACTTGATCGCCACCACCTATGCCGAGGTTCATGCAGCGCTCGGACCTCAGTTCACCAACGACCTGGCGCCCATCGTCGCCAGCGATCCGGGGGCATGGACGTCGCGATCGGTGGTGGCTCAGCTCTTGCAGGAAGGCCATTTCGGAACCGCCGCCCGGCTGTTGCGCGCCGGGGACCCGGCGTTGGCCGACGCCGCCGACCTAGCGGAGACCATGCAGCGGCGCATGGAGTTCGAGTTCACGCGGCCCCATTCCTGCGCGCGGGCCATCGCCGGTCGTGTGTCCATTTCGCTCGCGGTCCGGAACGCCGCCGCGCGTCTCGAGGGCGACCTCGGCGCACTGGTACTGGAACCATCAACCCAGTCGGTCACGCATCGCCAGCTTGCCGAACTCTTTTGGAACGCCGACGTCCGCTTGCGGCAGCGTCACCTCAGCGACTTCCTCGGGCGCATGTGGAACGGGATCGAGCTTGCGCTGCGCCTTCGCGTGGAACTTGTCGCGGGCCGTCGCCTTGCCGACTCATCCACCGCCCTCGCGTGGTGGGCAGTGCTCGACCCCGAATCACCCATCCGCCGCGTCGCGGCCACGTCGCGGTACCTGTCGGCCTTCGAGAAGGATGGGCTGACCTCGGTGCGCGGATCCCTGGCGATCCTGCAGGGCCTGGAGGAGGACGCCCATCAGCGCGGAGATTGGGTCGAGCACGATCGGTTGCACGACGCCCGGATCGCCATCTGCGCGCTCGAACCCATGAAGCAGCTGCGCAACGATTCGTTGGTTGCCCATGGAACCTCGGCCGTGTCCGACGAGGACTTCACCCTGGCGCTCGCCAAGAACCCAGCCCGGCGTCTGGAGTTGGGAATCCCCCCGTCGCTCACCGGAGCCGCCGAAGTCGCCTGGATCTACCGCGGCGTCATGGAAAACCTTGGGGTTCCCCTCGACGACGAGAACCCGTTGCTCGCGTGGGGACGCCTGCTTGCGGACGCGATCCAGGACCCCTGACGCCAGGGGAACGGGCCAGCCGGGCAGCCGGCTAGCGCACCCGGGCGAGGAGCGCCTCGGAGGCCTCCGTCACCCGCGTGCGGTAGGCACGATCGGTCAGGTACGGGTTGCTGAAGATCGGGTTCGCGTTCCGGTCGAACATCGCCCCCGACCGGCCGTCAATCTCCGGCGCAAACAGCAGTGGCACGATCTTCGCGGCGTACTGCTCCACGCTCTGGAAGATCAGGCCAATCACCGTCTGTTGCGCCACATGGAACGGGCTACCCTCGCCGAGCAACCCGCCCATGATGTTCGACTTCATGATGCCGGGGTTCAGCCCGTAGAACCGGATGTGCGGGTATCGCTCGGCCCCGTCAAGCACGAGCGCCTCGTTCCCGACGACGGTATTGGCGTGCGCCTGCTCCCACACGTATGGGCGCTCCGCGTTGAAGTTCTCCACCTCCGCGGCCCGCGTGCCTCCAGGGAACCCCATCACGAAGATGCGCGGCGCCAGCGCCCCGTCGGGGCGACCGCTCCCAATCGTCGGCGCCATCTCGCGCGCCATCACTGATCGGCTCAGGTGACTGATCGCCATGTCCAGCTCGATACCGTCCTCGTTCACCTTGCGCTGACGCCCCGCAAAGATCCCCTGCGTCATCACGACGACATCCAAGGTTGGTACCGGCAACTCAGCAACGACCGCGCGCGCCCGGCGCAGGCTTGACAGGTCGGCCTGCACAAAGTGCACCCGCGGGTCCGGGCG
>CAILQO010000604.1 GCA_903836285.1 uncultured Chloroflexota bacterium | reverse complement strand
GCGTCCTGTTGGTCAGCAGCACCAACTGCACACCAGTCGAAGGGTCGACCCACACCATCGTTCCACTCGCCCCAAGGTGGCATATTGTCCTCGGCGAAGTCAGGTCGCCAGAGGGGTGCGCCCGCTTGGCTCCTTTGATCTCCCACCCAAGGCCCCACTCGACCCGAGAGCGTCTCGGGGCGTCGGCTGCGCCGTCACGCAGCTGCGGCGCGATCTCCGCCGCCGTGTCGGGTCCATCTGACTGCACCGAAATCATCTGGCGAACCGACGCCGCGGTGAGCACGCGAGTCACTGCGACTGGTGCGTCGACGAACGTGCGCAACCACCTTCCGAGGTCCCGCGGAGTCGTGAACAGTCCGCCCCATGGGATGCCCAACGACCGGTAATAGGCGGAATTGGCCATCTCGAATGGTTCTCCCGACTGTCCGGTGTCCACGACGGTTGCGATCCGCTCCGACCACGCTTCCGGCGGCAGGAGCGCACTTGACCGCATCCCCGCGTCCGAAAGCAGTGCGGCGAACTCGTCACGGAACGCGTCGATTCCGGTGCCGTCGGGCCCGGGTCCACCTCCGAGGGCCCGGCCCGCAGCCTCCGCCGCCATCAGGATCCCGCAGTTTGAATAGAGGTGCGCCGTACCCGGCTCAAACACGAGTGGCGCCCGAGCGAACGCCGACACGAACTCAGCGAGCGGCCGGCGTGCCCGACGCAGGTCCATGTTCTCGGCACCGAAGCCGGGCAGACCCGACGAGTGTGCGAGGCATTGTCGAATGGTGACACTGGCACGCGCGGACGAACTCATCCCGGGCGCGGACGTGTGCGCCTCACTACGCGGTCGCATCAGCTCAGGTACGAGCCGGCTGATCGGTTCGTCAAGGGACACCAGCCCGAGCTGAACGGCGCGCATCACGACCGCAGCGGTCAGGGGCTTTGTGACTGACGCGACGGACCACACCGTTTCGCGCGTGACCGGCCGACCGGAAGTCGGGTCCGCGACGCCAATGTAGGCCTCCGCAACCCGCTCGCCGGCGCGACCGATCCACACTCCCGCGCCGGGGACCACGCCATCGCCAACCCATCGCTCCACGATCGCGATTGCCCATCGCAACGCGTCCGCGTTGAACCCAAGCCCCCCGTCAATCCGTACCCCGGACCAGTTCCGTGCCATCGCTGTCATGCCCTCCCGCACCCGTGTCGTCCGTGCGATGATGGCGCCCCGACGTGCCAGGCGCCAACGCGCCTGAACGCCCGGCCGAGGATGGAAGGAACGCAACGTGGCAATCAAGATTGGCCTGGGCCTGTACCCGCACCTGATGAACCGGGAGAGCTTCGCGTTCGCGGCTCAGGCCGGCGCCACGCACGTTGTGGCGCACCTCCCCGGGTGGGCGCGGCGCGTGGGTCGAGGGCTGCCGCCGAGTTCCATGTGGACCGAGGATGAGCTTGGCAGCCTCAAGCAGGCAATGAACGACGCAGGCCTCGAGTTCTATGCGATCGAGAACTTTGAGGTTGAGCACTGGTATGACGTCCTCCTCGACGGCCCTCGTCGTGACGAGCAGGTCGCGAACCTCCATGGACTGCTTCGAACGATGGGTCGCCTTGGCATCAGCGTCATGGGCTACAACTTCAGCTACGCGAACGTGTGGGGGCGCGTCATGGGGCCGTACGCGCGGGGGGGCGCCCGCACCCCGGCGTACCTTGCCGCTGAGGCGCCAGTCGAGACCCCGATCCCACTCGGCACGGTCTGGGGCGTGCAATATGATCAGGCCGCGCCGGCGGGCACCATCGGAGAAGTCTCAGAAGACGTCCTTTGGGAACGATACTCGCGCTTCGTGCGCGACATGATTCCCGTCGCAGATGAGGCGGGTGTCAAGCTGGCGATGCACCCCGCTGACCCGCCTTTCGGCACTCTGCGCGGAACAGCACGCCTGGTTTGGAAGCCCGAGCACTACCAGCGCTTCTTTGACCTCCACCCCAGCCCCAATCACTGCGCCGAGTTCTGTCAAGGCACAGTCGCCGAGATGAACGGCGAGATGTCGGTCTACGAGGCGATTGCAAAGTACACCGCAATGGGGCGCATCGCCTACGTCCACTTCCGCAACGTCCGTGGCACGGTACCGAACTATGTCGAGGAGTTCGTGGACTCCGGTGACGTCGACATGGTTAAGGCCATCCGGCTCTACCACCGAAATGGCTTCGATGGCGTCCTGATCCCGGACCATGCGCCCGAGATGACGTGTCCTGCCCCTTGGCATGCCGGGATTGCATACACACTCGGGTGGATGCGCGCGGTCGTCAAGATCGTCGAGGCCGAGGACCCGAACAGCCCGGTCGGCTGAACTGGTCGCCACGAATCCATTTCTGCTTCTGTGAATGCGCCACGAGGCGTGGCGCAGGCGTGGCTTCCGGCCTGCCAAGCCTGACAGGCAGCCGCGTAGATTCGTGCAACGTGCCCAACTCGCCTGAGCGGAACTCGGTTGACCCGAACAGCGACGTTAAGGTGCCTCAACGGTATGGTCGCCAGTCAGGGGGGAGGAGGAGCAATGCCGTCCAGGCCCTACGACGAGATGCGCGGCGATGGTCAGCACGTGCGTCACCTGTACGGTCGCGTCGCGGCATGGCTCGATGCCACGCCGAGTTCGCTCCTTGCACGCCGACGAGCCGAGGCAGAGTTCATTTTCCGACGGACCGGAATCACGTTTGCCGTCTATTCGGATGGCGGTGACCCCGACCGGCTCATCCCCTTCGACATCATCCCCCGCCTCATTGACGCCGACGAGTGGGACCTCCTCCACCGAGGCCTCACACAAAGGGTGCGCGCCCTCAACGCGTTCCTCGCCGACGCCTACGGACCTCGCGAATTCATCCGAGCGGGACACATCCCAGAAGCGCTCGTCACGCGGAACCCGGCATTCGTCCCGTTCATGAACGGGTTCCCCGTTCCGGGCGGAAGTCATGTCCACGTGAGTGGAATCGACATCGTCCGCACCGGCCCGTCCCAGTTCCACGTCTTGGAGGACAACTGCAGGACGCCGTCAGGCGTGGCGTACATGCTCGAGGACCGGGAGGTAATGATGCGCCTGTTCCCGGAGCTGTTCCGAACGCATCGTGTGCGCCCGATTTCGCACTACCCTGAGGAGCTGCTACGCACCCTGCAGTCCGTTGCCCCGCCCAACTGCCCGGGTGACCCGGTCGTCGTCTTGCTGACACCCGGTCAATACAACAGCGCCTATTACGAACACTCATTCCTCGCCGATGAGATGGGTATTGAGCTGGTCGAAGGTGCCGACTTGGTGGTGCGTGACGGTGTCGTCCACATGCGGACCACCCGGGGCCTCCGGCGGGTAGACGTGATCTACCGGAGGCTCGACGATGCGTACCTCGACCCACTGGCCTTTCGGCCAGACTCAGTGCTCGGCGTCCCTGGCCTGATGGCGGCGTACCGCGCCGGCAACGTCACCATCGCCAACGCACCCGGAACCGGTGTGGCGGATGACAAGGCAGTCTACTGCCACGTGCCAGACATGATCCGCTTCTTCCTCGGCGAATTACCGATCCTTCAGAACGTGCCGACGTGGCAATGTGCACGACCGGACGACCTCGCGTACGTTTTGGATAATCTTGCGGACCTCGTCGTAAAGGACGTGCAAGGCAGCGGCGGGTACGGGATGCTGGTCGGGCCGCATGCAACAGCGGCGACCCGGGAGGATTTTGCCGGACGCATCCGTGCGACGCCGGATCGGTATATCGCGCAACCGACGCTGGCACTCTCGACATGCCCAACGTTCGTCGATGATGGTGTTGCCCCACGCCACGTAGACCTTCGACCGTACGTCCTTGGGGGTGGTTCTGGCGACCCTGGAAGCATCGACGTTCGGATTGTGCCCGGCGGCCTTACGCGCGTGGCGCTTCCCGAAGGTTCGTTGGTCGTGAACTCAAGTCAAGGCGGCGGGACGAAAGACACGTGGGTGATGGAGCGGGAGGCATGAACCTCTTCCATGATCAGCACGTGCACTACCGATACATGCTTCTTGCGGACGTGATGAGTGGTCGACAGGAGAGGGGCTCGCTGCTTCTCTCCACCGGAAGGTCCTCCGTGCTCCCCCCGAAAGACGCCGCGTCCCAAATCCTTGACTCGCTCCAACGGGTGAACGGCTGCCAGTGTGCTGTGCAGGCAACAAACCTCGAGGAGTCATCATGCTCCTGAGCCGGACTGCGGACAGCATGTACTGGATGGCCCGCTACATCGAGCGCGCCGAAAGCGTGGCGCGCCTGCTGGATGTTGGGAGACGCATGTCCAGTCTCGTCCCCGACCCTGACGACGCTTCAAGCGAATGGACCTCGACCATCGAGGCCGCAGGGTGCGAAGCGTCCTTCGCCGAGACCCACGGCACGCCTACCGCGTCGAACGTCATCGATCACCTCGTCCGCGATGTCAGGAACCCATCGTCAATATTCGCGTGTCTCGCGACCGTGCGCCAGAACGCCCGCGCGGTCCGGACGGCGCTCTCGCAGGACGTGTGGGACGCCGTAAACGGGATGTGGATCGAGTCCCAGGAGTGGCGCGATGAGGACTTCACCGTTGAAGGCCTTCCGAGGGTGCTCGATTGGGTGAAGGAGCGGTCGCAGCGATTCGGGGGCGCACTTGCGAACACGATGTTGCGACGCGAAGCCTATTGGTGGGCACGCCTCGGCATGTTTCTTGAGCGGGCTGAGAACAGCGCGAGGATTGTAGACGTGAAGTACCACGTCCTGCTGCCTCGCGGGCCGTCCGACGTCGGCGGTCACTTGGACTATTACCAGTGGGGCGCGGTACTCGGTGCAGTCTCGGCGTTCCGCGCGTACCACTGGGTGTACCGCGATCGCCTCGAGCCGTTGCGGGTTGCGGAATTGATGATTCTCCGCCCAGAGCTGCCTCGGTCGCTGCTGAGCTGCGCGTCTCAGGTCACGTATTACCTGGCGCGCGTCGCTGGCTCGGAACCCGGTGCGGGTGCTGGCGAGGAGGACGACGAGTTGGGAGGGCCGACGAAAACGGTTACGGGTCACGACCGTAGCCCGTCGCTCTCAGCAGCACGTTCGATCGAACACGCGCTGCGGACAACGACAATCGAGCGCATCTTCGAGATTGGCCTCCATGAGTTCCTTACGGATTTCGTCGAGTCGGTCAACGCTCTCGGAGTGGACGTCCGTCGGGAGTACCTTCTGGGGTAAGTCGCCCGCGGGTTGCCGGGACCGTCGTGGATTGCGCGTGCGCGTCCAGACACCAGGTGTTGTTCGCGCCGAGCTGCGTGTAATTGCACGCTGAGAGAGGCTTCAGGCCTTACCACTTCGCGCACCGGAGGGATCCGGGCTTCAGGTCAGGATGATGCGACTGCGGATCCGACACGTCACCACCTACGACTACGCCTCTCCGGTCGCCGCCACAACGCAGCTGGTTCGGATGACGCCGCGAGTCGACCCAGGGCAGCGTGTGCTGGAGTGGAACGTCCGATTGGAGGTGCTGCCCTCACCGTCTAGGTCCCTGCACCAGCCACCCGTCAGCGACGAGATATGGCCATCCAGGGCGATGTCGGATCCCCCGACGATACCGCGCAATCACCGAGGAATGGATGAAGCGCATTTGGGATACGCGTCAGCACCTGACCTCACGGCAAACGATGACGGATACGGGAATCGGACGCACCTTGTGGCAATCGTGGGTCCGCACGTGGGAACGCGACTGGTAGCGACCGGAGTGGTGGAAACCTCGGCCCTGCACCACGTGTTCCAAGACCGCCCACCGTCACTGCCAACGTCATTTTGGCTGCGTCCGACACCCCACACGCGCGCCGGGCCGGAAGTAGCGCAGTTCGTTCGCGAGGGAGTCTTTGGGTCGTGGGCCACGGCAGGCCCTGAGTCACATGAAAAGCGCCTGGTTGAGCTGATGCACCGCGTTCGCGAGCGGGTCGACTTCCGGGTGGGTGCAACCGATGTGCTGACGACGGCGGACGAATCGCTGCGAAAAGGGGCGGGAGTCTGCCAGGACCATGCGCACATCATGATCGCGGTTGCCCGATCACTTGGCATACCGGCGAGATACATTAGCGGCTACCTGTGGCCGGGACATCAAGGGCTGACCCAAGCGAGTCACGCATGGGTGGACGCATACGTCCCCGGTCTAGGATGGCTTTCGTTCGACCCGGCAAACGCGTGTCGCCCCACCAGCTCGTACGTACGCGTTGCGGTTGGTCTCGACTACTTTGACGCGCCGCCAGTGCGCGGAGTGCGCCGGGGAGGTCCGCGTAAGGAGGAGCTGGGGGTGTCCGTGGTGATCAGCCCCGAGCCGCGCGCTTGGGGCGCGGCAGCGGTCGAGGGGGGCGTAGTCGCAGGGCCGGTGCCTCACTGACGTGGCAACTGAAAGGGAATCTTCGTCGAGCACCTGCCACGACCCTCAGGTCGGCACGCCGGAGCTCTGGGTTAGGGCCTAGCCTCCCCGATTCGCTCACCTTTCCGCATGGAGCGTGATCTCAACGGTCTCCTAAGGTAGTGCTCGCACTCGACCAGCACCGAGTTTCACGACCGCATCGATGAATTCCTGGCGCAGCGGCGGCTCGGCAGCCGCCTTTACTGCGGTGTCGATTTCCGATGCGCTTGACGCCCCCGACAGCACGACAGACACCTGCGTCGATGACAGCACGAATCGGATCGCAGCGGCGGGGACGCCTCCGGGTTCGTCGGCAAGGAGCGCTTCGAGCGTCAGTACTTGATCCCGGTCGGAAGCGTCCAGGCTGCTGAGGAGCGCAGGTCGCGCCGAACCGAACAACCCGAGACGCAACGGGCTCGCAGCGATGATGCCCATGTCGCGTGACCGCGCCTCGTTGAAGAGCACGAGTGCAGACTGCTCAAGTAAGTCCCATCTCTGGAAAACGAGCAGCGTGTCGAATGCATCGGTGTCAACGCATCGCCTCAGAAACCCGAGGTCGCGCCCGGTGATCCCGAACCAGCGCACAAGCCCACGGTCACGCAGCGTTCGGAGCCCATCTAATGCGCCTCCGTTCCGCGTGAGCGACTCAAGCAAGGGTTCGGCAGGGGTGTGCAAGTGCAGGATGTCGACGGCCGGGACGGCGAGGCGCTCCAGGCTCGCAAGGCAGCTGTCTATCACAGCCTCGCTCGACCAGTCAAAGGCCTCCGGAATGTGCCCAACCTTCGTTCCGAGGACCACGCTACCCGGATGGTCTCGTAACGCCTTGCCGATGATCCTCTCTGAGCGTGACCCGATGTAGCACTCCGCCGTGTCTATGAAGTCGACCCCCAGCGACAGCGCATGGCGCACGATGGCAATCCCGTGCGCTTCCGCTTCGTTCCCTTCCCGACCGAGCAGCCACGCCCCCCCGAGGCCGACTTCGCCTACCTCGATGCCCGTCCGCCCAAGTCTGCGTCGCCGCACGCTGTCCTCCTGACCTGACCGGTCACTCCCACGCTACCGGACCGTCCGGCTTCATGTGACGCCACCAAGCGAGGCACACGCGAATAGAATGGCGGGCCCTGAGGACGCCTCACCGTGCGCGGACGCGTTGCTCAGCGCAGATGGGAAGGGGAGCATGAAGCGCAACCAAGCACTCGCGCGCCTTCGCGAAGGCCGTCCGATCAACGGCGCGGCGATCGTCTACGACTCGCCGTCGATGGTGGAGCAGGCAGCTCTCGTGGGCCTTGACTACCTGTGGCTGGACTGGCAGCACGGCCAGTGGTCCGAGCACACGCTAAACGATGCGCTTGCTCGCTGCCTCCACTCTGAAACCGCCCCGATCGTCAGGGTGAAGGGGAACGAACCCGGAACGATCAACCGGGTGCTCGACATGGGCGCGATGGGCGTCATTGTCCCGTACGTGCAGGACGCCGACCAAGCGCGCGCAGCAGTCCAAGCGGCGTACTACCCGCCCCTCGGTACGCGGTCGGGCGGCGGTGTACGGCTTGGCCTCATTGGCGACGGTGTGGCCGACTACTTCGCCCATGCCAATGAAGAAGTCCTGCTTGCCGTCATGGTGGAGACGGAGCACGCGATTGCGAACGTCGAGGCGATCATGCGCGTCCCTGGCGTCAGTATCGTCCTCATCGGCCCGGGCGACCTCATGATCGATGTGAAGGCGCACGGCGGCGATGAAGTTCGTCACGAGGCGTTGGTCCTTGAGGTGGCTGATGCATCGCGCCGAACGGGAACGCCGTGCGGATACGTGACCGGCAGTCCCGATGAGGCGACGAGGCGGGTTCGCCAGGG
>CAILQO010000603.1 GCA_903836285.1 uncultured Chloroflexota bacterium | reverse complement strand
GGGCGGCGATCGCCTCCTCGGCGCGTCGCTGCTCCTCGGCCCGTTCGAGTCGCTTCAGGTACCCCGTCCCTGCCGGGATCAGCTTCCCGATGATGACGTTCTCCTTCAACCCAAGCAACCGGTCCTTCTGGCCGGTCACCGCCGCCTCGGTCAGCACCCGCGTGGTCTCTTGGAAGGAAGCCGCCGCGAGGAAGCTCTCAGTGGAGAGCGAGGCCTTGGTCACGCCAAGCAGCACCGTCACCGCCGTCGCCGGCTCGCCACCTTCCGCGAGTACGCGTTGGTTCACCTCTTCGTAGTGGAAGCGGTCGTGGATTTCGCCGGGGAGGAGCTCCGTGTCGCCAGGGGTCTCGATACGCACCTTCCGGAGCATCTGGCGCGTGATCAGCTCAATGTGCTTGTCGTTGATCGACACACCCTGCGACCGGTACACCTTCTGCACCTCGTCAACAAGGTACTGCTGCACCGCCTCGCGCCCAAGGACCGCGAGGATGTCTTGCGGGTTCTTTGGGCCGTCTGTCAGGGCGTCGCCTGCCTTCACCATCTGACCGGTGGCGACGCGGACACGGGCGGATGCGGGAATGACGTACTCCGAATCCTCCGTCTCCTCGTGGCGAACCGCAAAGCCGTCACCATCCCGAACAACCACACCCGTGACCGGCGCCTTGATGACGTCCGAAGCAGGCAACTTCAAGAGTGCGTCGATTGGCTTGGAAGCCCCTGCAGCGTCGGCGGCCTGTGACTCGCGCACGGCAACGACCGCACCGCCGGTCACTGCCGCACCTTCAACTCCCGGGACGATCACGAAACCATCCGGCAAGAGCAGCGGCTCGACCGAAGTCTGCGACGAGACCACCCGGACCTTCTGCAGGTCGCCAGGCAGCACCTCAACGCGCCCTTCGATGGTGGAAATGATCGCCTGACCTTTCGGGATGCGCGCTTCGAAGAGCTCCTCAACGCGAGGGAGGCCGTTCGTGATGTCCTCACCGGCAACACCTCCCGTGTGGAAGGTGCGCATGGTGAGCTGAGTTCCCGGCTCACCGATCGACTGCGCTGCGACGATCCCGACCGCAGCGCCCATCTTCACGGGCATCGCCATCGCCAGGTCGCGCCCGTAGCACATGGCGCAGATGCCGAAGCGCGCTTCGCACGTCAGCGGCGAACGGACACGCAGCGTCTGCACTTTGGCCTCGTCGATTATGGCTAACGCCTGCTCATCGACTTCGTGCTTCGCATCGAGGATGATCTCTCCGGTGCGCGGATCGATAACGTCCTCAACCACGATCCGCCCAAGGATTCTATTCGTCAGATTACTCGCGACTGACCGCTCGTCCGGGCGCTGCACGAGGATCCCGTTCGGCGTCCCGCAGTCGTCCTCCCGCACGATTACGTCCTGGGCCACATCGATCAGGCGACGGGTCAGGTAACCGGAGTCTGCAGTACGAAGCGCGGTGTCGGCGAGCCCCTTTCTGGCGCCGTGCGTCGAGATGAAGTACTCGAGCACGCTCAGCCCCTCGCGGAAGTTCGACCGGATCGGCAGCTCAATGATCTGGCCCGACGGGTCCGCCATCAGTCCTCGCATGCCCGCGATCTGACGGATCTGCTGAAACCCACCCTTTGCTGCGCCGGACATTGCCATCATGTATACCGGTCCAGTGGATGGGAGCTCGGCCTTGACCGCCGTCTCAACCTTCACCATCGCGTGGCTCCATGTCTCGACGTTCTTGGCGTACTGCTCCTCTTCCGTGATCAGGCCACGGCGGAACTGCTTGTCGGTCAGCTCCACCTCGGCGTCGGCCAGCGCCAGAACAGCCTTCTTCTCGGCCGGGATGTGGATGTCACCGATGGCCATCGTCATGCCGGAGACCGTCGCGTAGTGGAAACCGATGTACTTGAGGCGGTCCACCACCTCGGCTGTCAGCTCCGGCCCATAGTTGACGAAGCAGTCTGCAACGAGGGTCTTGACCTTGGCCTTGTCGAGT
>CAILQO010000602.1 GCA_903836285.1 uncultured Chloroflexota bacterium | reverse complement strand
CCAGCCGGTCGCGTAACCACGCCGCGCCCGTCCAGTGACTGTAGCGACTCGCTCGCCATCAAGCCTCTACTCTGACAAGTGGTATTGCACAGGCGCGTGGTGCAGATCTCGGTGCGAGTACGAACCCCAACCGCCATCGCCCACGCATGCAAAATGGCGCCCCGTCGACCCCCACGTCGACGAGGCGCCACCCTTCCTCCCCAGGCCACCCCGGGCTAGTTCGCGAGAACCCGCTCCTCGGCGTGGACCAACAGCACCGGTACCGGCGCGTGCAATGCAAGGTCGTCCGACACACTCCCGTGCAACCACCGGCCGATCGCCCCGCGCCCGTGGGTCGCGACGACGATCATGTCGACCGCCTCCATCGACACCATCTCCGTGATGGCATCCACCACCTCGGGGCGCGTCAACACCACCGTCCGCACCCGCGTCCCGTCCGCCCGCATCCGCTCGGCGACCCGCTCCAAGTACGCCTCCGCCTCGGCGTTCGCCTCAAGCTGCTCCGACGGGTCGAACGACCACTCGCCATGCATCGGGACAACGTCGCGCACGAGTAACACCTCGCCGCCCACCGCAAGCCGTGCCGCCTCCGCCAGCGGCGCCTCGGCGAGCGGCGTGCCGTCAAGTGGCACAAGCACGCGCCAACCCGGGTGGTCAGCGGTCACCTCAAGCACCGGGTGGTCCCACGGACGGATCAGCATCACCGGGAGGTGCCCGTGCGAAACGACCCGTTCCGCAACGCTTCCCCGGATCCACCGGTCGACGCCACCGCGCCCGTGCGTCGTCAGCACCACCAGTTGGGCGTCGATCTCGCCCGCACCGTGCAGGATCTCCCGCGCCGCGTCGCCAATCTGCACGCGTGTCGATACCTGCACGTCCGGGGCCATCGCAACGATTGCCTCAGCCTGCGCCTCCAGGTAGGTCGTCGCCTCCGTCATGGCCTCGGGGAAGAGGCCGTCGTACAACCCGACGCCGGCCGTCGCCGCCATCCCAAGCGCCGACGCCTGGTACGGGTCAACCACGCCAAGCAGCACGAGGGGAGCCTTCCGGGCGCGCGCGATCGCGATGGCCCATGGCTTTGCCCGCTCCGACAATGCCGACCCGTCGAGTGGCAGCACCACCGAGCGAACGTCTGGCGCGCCATCCGCGGACGGGGTCGCAGGGTCCGCCGCTGCCAAGGTCGTCGGTGAAACGGTGTGAGGGGGGTCGATCGTTGCGCGCATGACCGTCGCTCCTTCGAATCCGAGCGTAGTCAATCCATGGTGCGCGCACATCAGGCAGTTCCCTGACGGCAAACCGTTCCGCCATGCACTCGGCGCCCCCGAGGTGCGTCGACCAGGGTTACCGGTGAACACGCGGGACCGCGCAGCGCGATCGCACCTGACGCAGGACGCCCCGCCGGTCAGCCCGGGCGGGGCGTCAGGTAGCTAGCTGAGAGTGGTGACCCCGGAGAGATTCGAACTCCCGACCTTTTGGTTCGTAGCCAAACGCTCTATCCAACTGAGCTACGGGGCCGCCTGCACGAAGCCCGGGCGCAAGACACGCCTACCCAAGCGACGGGGAGGATGATAGCAGGTGCGCCGGGGACACCCCCGACGCCCCTCGTCACGCCGGCACGTGTGACCTAGTCGTCACGCCCCTCGTCGTCACGGTTGCTGTCCATCTCGCCGTACTCGTCGGTGTCAGCCCCACCGTCCTCGGAATCGTCCTCGACGTCGTCGCCTTCCTCGTCGACCACATACTCGTCCTCCTCGATGTCGCGTCGCTCGACGCCGGCACGGAGGTGGGAGTAGGCGCTTGGCTGCGACACTGCCTTCGAGGGGAACGAGACGACACCAAGCTGCGACGCGTCCTGGTAGACCTCGCGCACGAGGACCCGGACTTCCTTGTCGTTGACGCTGACAACACCCGCGACGTAGCGATTCCCGCGGTTCATCAAGTTCGCAAGGCGCGCAGAAATCTTCAATTGCAGCTCGCCCAGGGCCTCGCCCCGGGAATCGGTCACGGTGATGGACGATCCCTCAACTTGCAGGAACAGCTCGTCGCCGGCCTGAAGCATGGCGATCGTCGCCGCCGACGCGCGGTTCGGCAGCGCGATGACCCGGGTCTTGCCCGTCTCCTCGACCATCAGCTTCGGGTCGAGCTTGCGGCTCTCGACCGTCGACTGGTCGATGCCCTCGTTGACGAGGACCGCCAGGCGCTTCGACTGCTTCAGGGCGATGACGTTGCCCTTATCGCGTTCGAGGGTGGCCATGTAGGCCTCATGGGCCTCCTTGTACCGCCCGAGTTCGAGGAGGGCCTTGCCCAGGCGGTTCCACGCTTCCTGATCGTTGATATCGACCTCGAGGATCTCGCGGTTCTTCGCCTCGGCCTCATGCCACTTCGATTGCGTCGCGAAGCGCACGGCATCGTCAACCAGGCGGCGCTTGGTCCGTATCAGCTCCGCCACACTCATCTGCGTCATCGTCTTCCGGTTCCTCCGCCAAGGCCGCCATCCGCCAGGTCGCGCCCCGTACCCACCGACAGGCCCGCGCATTCCCGGTGCGTTCCGTCAAGCCACATGGGCCGCGCCCGGCGCGCACCGGCCACTCGGGCCGAGGCAGGCAGGATGGGCGGGCCACATGGAGCGGCGATGACGCCGGGGCGCGTCGGTGCGGTCGTATCTGGTGCGCAGGCACGCGGTGCCCGACGGCGACGCGTCGCCGACGGACGAATGGGTGCAGTCTATCAGGGAACGGCTACGCCTCCACGAGGACCTGCAACGGAACCCGGCGCGCAGGTACCCGCACGGTCGTTCTCGGCTCGCCTTCCAGAAACCACGGACTCGCCTGCGTCACCGCGACATCGACAAGCTGGCCGGTTGGGTCGCCCGGCGCATCGAAGAACACGAGGGTGTTCCCGCGCGTGCGCCCACCCCACCGGCGCGGAACCGACGGGTCGTGCGTCACCGGTGCGCCGTCGTGACCACGGTCGCCATCGTGGTCGTGCGTTGCCCCCGGCGTACCCGCCTCGCCCATGGTCGCGTCGCGACGACCGCCCTTGCGCGCCGCCGGGCCTT
Source organism: uncultured Chloroflexota bacterium (assembly GCA_903836285.1). GTDB lineage: Bacteria > Chloroflexota > UBA11872 > UBA12225 > UBA12225 > CAILQO01. The sequence continues at coordinate 6,451 of CAILQO010000602.1, read as the reverse complement.
CCACCAGGACCTGCACCGTCGTCCCGACCTGGGCCTGCCGGCGCGCGGTTGCGATTGCACGCTGCTGCGCCTCGACTGCCTGCAGGCGACGCTTCTTCTCGGCGTGCGGCACGTCGTCCGGCCACAACCGCTCGGAAGGCGTGGCCCGGCGCGGCGAGTACGCCGCCACGTGCACCACGTCGAAGGCGCACTCGCGCAACAGGTCCAGCGTCCCTTGGAAGTGCTCCTCCGTCTCGCCGCAGAAGCCCACGATCACGTCGGTCGACATGCCGACACCCGGCATCGCCTCCTTGATCTTCCCGATCAGGTCGCGGTACTGCGCCACCGAGTAGCGCCGCGCCATCCGCTTCAGCGTCGCGTCATGCCCCGCCTGCACCGGCAGGTTCACGTGCTCGCACACCTTCGGCAGCGTCGCGATGGCCTCGATGAGATCGCCCGTCATGTGGTTCGGGTGCGACGTCAGGAAGCGGATCCGCTCGAGGCCCGGCAGGTCGTGGATCGATCGCATCAGGTCGGAGAGGCGGGTGGCCGGCACGAGGTCCTCGCCGTACGCATCGACCGTCTGGCCAAGCAGCACGAGCTCCTTGGCACCCTCCGCCAGCAGCCACCGGGACTCCTCAACGACCTCGGCCACCGGTCGCGAGGCTTGGTCGCCGCGCGTGTACGGCACGATGCAGTAGGTGCACCGGTAGTTGCAGCCGTAAATGACCGGCACGTAGCGCGAGACCGCGTGCGAAACGGCCTCGGTTGCAATCGACGCGCCGATTCCCAGCTTGGCCGGGTCCAAGTCACCGAAATCCGGCGCGTCGGTCAGGCCCCGATCCGCCAGCCACGTCAGCAACGACTCGGGCTCACGTGGGTTCACGTAGAGGTCCACCACCGGTGCGCGCTTCAGGAAGCCATCAACGTTGCCGTCGGTGACGCACCCGGTGACGGCCACGACAACGTCGGGTCGTGCCTGCTTGAGTTGCCCGAGGCGGCGCAGCTCCCCCCACAGCCGGTTCTCGGCACCTTGCCGCACCGTGCAGCTGGTCAGCAGCACCACATCGGCATCCTCCGGTGTCGCCACCGGCACGTGGCCGTGGTCGTGCAGCGTCCGCGCGATGCGCTCGCTGTCGGCCACGTTCATCTGGCAGCCGATCGTCCACAGGTGGTAGTTCATCAGGCGGCGGGATCCTGCGGGCGTCGCGGGGGCGTCACGGTCAGAACCGGACGACGCGGGCGGTGTCTAGGACGAAGACGGTCGCCAGTCGCTCGCCGACGGCGGAGGGGGTTCCCTCCTCGACGACCGACCGGATCAGGTCGAGGGCATCGGAAGCCTGTTCGTCCTCCACGCCAAGCAGCAACGTGACGTTGCCACGGCGCAGGAAGCCACCGACGGTGTTCAGCCGTGTCGGGCCAGGCAAGCCGGCGTGCACCACCGCATCAACGACCCGGTTCGCGTCGCCATCGGACAGGATTGCGCACAGCAGCTTCATCGGCGGCCACATAGTGCCATGCGCGCGCAGCACTCGCCGGGCGTTCGTCCCCACGGGCATACGCGAGCCTTGGGGACGCAGGTTCGCCTGCCTAGCCGTACCAGTGGGGCACGAGGTTCTGGCGCGCGAGGGGAAGGCGCGGAATCTCGCCGACGGGAGGACGGGGAGGCAGCTCAACTTCCGGCGGTTGCAGGTCCTCATACTCGATCAGCGTCAGGAAGTGCTTGATGCAGTTCAGGCGCGCAACCTTCTGGTCCTCGGCATCGACGACATACCACGGGCTGACCGGGGTATCGGTCCACTTGAACATGTCGTCCTTCGCCCGAGAGTAGTCGTCCCACTTCGCACGCGACGCCAAGTCCATCGGGCTGAGCTTCCAGCGCTTGAGCGGGTTCTTCATCCGCTCCTTGAAGCGCTTGTCCTGCTCCTCGGGACTGACCGAGAACCAGTACTTGACGAGGATGATCCCGGACCGGATCAGCATCTCCTCAAAGACCGGCGTCGCCCGCAGGAACTCGATGTACTCCTCCTCGGTGCAGAAGCCCATGACGTGCTCGACGCCGGCGCGGTTGTACCAGGACCGGTCGAACAGCACGAGTTCACCCGCCGCCGGCAGGTGCGCCACGTACCGCTGGAAGTACCACTGGGTCCGCTCGCGCTCCGTTGGCGTGGTCAACGCAACCACCCGGCACAAGCGAGGGTTGAGCGGCTCGATGATGCGCTTGATCACCCCACCCTTGCCGGCGGTGTCGCGCCCCTCGAACAGGACGAGGACCTTCAGGCCCTTCGCCTTCACCCACTCCTGCAACTTCATGAGTTCGAGGTGGAGATTCTCCAGCTCCTCCTCATAGTCGTACCGCTTCTTGGTCTCGACGCTTGTCGGTCGCTTCACCATGTCGAACCCCATCGGCCGGCTCTGGCCGAGCCTCATGATAGGTCACGGGACCATGAACGCCACCTGTCAGCGCCCGTCACGCACCCGCATTGCCACCCCGGCTCGTGGGCGACGGCGTGGTAGCGTCCCGGCGACACCGATGTCTATCGAGACGCTCACCGCCTTGGCGATCTTTGCCATCGTCACCAGTGTCACCCCGGGGCCGGGCAACGCCATGGTCTTGGCCAGTTCAGCGAACGTCGGCTTTGGCCGCACCTTCCCGACGGTGGTCGGCCTCGTCGTTGGCCTCGTCGCAATGCTGTTGGTCGCGGGACTTGGGATGGGGACGGTCATCACCGGGTCACCGGTCGTCTTCGCGATCCTCAAGGCAACGTCCGCCGCATACCTGCTCCATATGGCGTGGTCGCTGGCCAAGAATGCGTCACTCCCAGATGGGTCGTTCCACGCCCGCCCAATGCCGTTCCGCCACGCCGTCGTATTCCCGTGCCTCAACCCAAAGGCGTGGATCATGGCGATCACCGCCATGGCCGTCTATGCGCCGGCCGACAATCCAATCATTGGGGTGGCGACGGTCACGGCGCTCTTCGCCGCCATCAACTTGCCATCGATCGCCATCTGGGCGGCCTTCGGCGCCGCGCTCCAAGGGCACCTGTCTCACCCGTCACGCCTGCGATGGTTCAACCGGGCGATGGGTGCGCTCTTGGTCGCATCTGTCGTCCCGATCGCACTCGACTCGCTGTAGCCAGACGACGTCCGAACGGCGTGGTAGCGTCCAATCGTCACGCATGTCTATCGAGACGCTCACCGCCTTGGCGATCTTTGCCATCGTCACCAGTGTCACCCCGGGGCCGAACAACGCCATGGTGCTCGCCTCGGGCGTTCACTTCGGCTTCCGCCGCACGGTCCCCCACATGCTTGGGATCGCCCTTGGCTACGGCTTCATGCTGGCCATCATCGGCGCCGGCGTCGGGAGCGCCATGTCGGTTTCACCCCTCGTCGAGGTCGGCATGCGCCTCGCCAGTGGCGCGTGGATGGTGTGGGTCGCGTGGTCGCTCGCCCGCAGCACCGACGCCGGCAGCGACGCCTCACGCCTGCGCCCCATGACCTTCATCGAGGGCGCCCTCTTCCAATGGGTCAACCCCAAGGGGTGGGTGCTTGCCCTCTCCTCGATGGCGCTCTTCACCAAGACTGGCGACCTGATCGCCGACATCGCGATCATCGTCGGCGTCTACGTCGCCGCCTGCCTCCCGTCGTCCAGCATCTGGACCGCCTTCGGGGTCAGTCTTCGTCAGTTTCTGTCGGTGCCATGGCGGCTACGCGCCTTCAACATCTCGATGGCGGTCCTCCTGCTTGCCTCGACGCTCCCGCTCATCTTCGAGGAGGCGTGACGTTCGGCGCATCGCCGCGTCACGAACATCCGTTCGGGTCTGCGAGGGCCGCGCCTATACTCTCGGGGACCCGCCCCAACCGGTAGGGCCACCGTCATGGGAGGTCCTCCCCGGAGGCGCAAGCGACCGTCATGCCCGAGTTCCAGCTCGTCTCGGAGTTCCAACCGGCCGGCGACCAGCCGACCGCAATCGCCCAATTGTGCGACGGCCTCCAAGCCGGAAACCGCTTCCAAGCGCTCCTTGGCGCCACCGGGACCGGCAAGACGTACACCGTCGCGTCGGTCGTGGCACAGGTGCAACGCCCCGCCCTGATCCTCGCCCCAAACAAGACCCTCGCGGCGCAACTCTTCGCCGAGTTCCGCGACTTCTTCCCGCACAACGCCGTCGAGTACTTCGTCTCGTACTACGACTACTACCAGCCGGAGGCGTACATCCCGCGCTCCGACACGTACATTGAAAAGGAAAGCACGACCAACGAGGAGATTGAGCGCCTCCGCCTCGCCGCGACCCGCGCGTTGTTCGAGCGGCGCGACGTCCTCATCGTCGCCTCCATTTCATGTATCTACGGCCTCGGGTCGCCCGAGAACTACGAAGAGGGTGCCGTCCGCCTCAAAGTCGGCGAAACACGTCGCCGCGACCGCATCCTCCGCCTTCTCAACGGCATCCTCTACGACCGCAACGACCTCGCCTTCACTCGCGGGAAGTACCGCGTCCGCGGTGAGGTCCTCGAGGTCTACCTCGCCGAATCCGACACCGCCGTGCGCGTCGAGTTCTTCGGCGACGAGATCGACCGCATCACGCGCGTCGACCCCCTGACCGGCGAAGTCATCGACACCCTCTCCGAGGTCGCCATCTTCCCGGCACGCCACTTCGTCACGCCGGCCGACAAACTTGAGGCAGCCATCGCCAAGATCCAAGACGAGTTGGCCGAACGCCTTGAGGTCTTGACCAAGCAGGAGAAGCTCATCGAGGCGCAACGCCTGCGCGAACGCACGATGTTTGACATCGAGATGCTTCGCGAGACCGGCGTCTGCCTCGGCGTCGAGAACTACAGCCGCCACCTCTCTGGGCGCGACGCCGGCGAGACGCCGTGGACGCTTATGGACTACCTGCCCGACGACTTCATCTTCTTCATCGATGAGTCACACGTCGCCGTCCCACAGGCGCGCGGTATGTACTTCGGCGACCGCGCACGCAAGGAGACGCTTGTCGAGTACGGCTTTCGCCTGCCAAGCGCCCTCGACAACCGTCCGCTCACCTTCGACGAACTTGAGCGGCACATGCGCCAAGTGGTCTTCGTCTCGGCGACGCCCGGCCCGTTCGAGCGCGAACACTCCGAGCAGGTCGTCGAACAGCTCATCCGCCCCACCGGCCTGCTCGACCCCGTCGTTGAGGTACGCCCGGTCGACGGTCAGATCGACGACCTGCTTGGGGAGGTCCGCCAACGCGTCGCGGCCGGGCAGCGGTGCCTTGTCACCACCCTCACCAAGCGCAACGCCGAACAACTCGCCGAGTACATGGCCGAGATGGGCGTGAAGGTCCACTACCTGCACTCCGAGATCGAGACCCTCGAACGTATCGAGATCCTGCGCGACCTGCGAATCGGCGTCTACGACGTCGTCGTCGGTATCAACCTCCTCCGCGAGGGCCTCGACCTGCCAGAGGTGAGCCTCGTGGCAATCCTCGACGCCGACAAGGAAGGCTACCTGCGGTCCGAGACGTCGTTGATCCAGACCATCGGGCGGGCGGCGCGCCATGCCGAGGGTCGCGTGATCATGTACGCCGACCGCATGACCGGGTCGATGGAGCGCGCGATCGGGGAGACGAACCGACGCCGGGCAAAGCAGGAGGCGCACAACCTCGCCAAGGGCATCGTGCCGACGAGCATCCACAAGGCCATCCGCGACCTAAGCGAGTTGCGCCAGGTGGCCGAGGCGCCGGGCAGCTACGACGCCGGCGGCGGCAAGCAAGGGCGTGGCGGGTCGACCGTGCGCGGCGAGGATGCGCCGATCATCACCTCGCCTGAGGAGATCGAGGCCGCCGTCGTCAATCTCGAGAAGGAGATGAAGCAGGCGGCGATGGCGATGGAGTTCGAGCGGGCCGCCGAGTTGCGCGACCAGATGTACGCCTTGCGGGCGGCGCTTGCCAGCCCGGACAACCCGTTGGGGGTCGCCCGGCCACACCCAAGTCCGGTAGCGGCGACCGCCGGGTCGCGCGGGGGCCGCGGTGGCGGACGCTACGGTCGCCGTGGTCGCCGATAACGTTTGCCGTCGCGACGATCCAGTTGGTCCTCGGGCATCCCTGCCCTATGTGTCCCAACTACTATTTCTACTATATGTTGTTCCAGCAGGTCCGGCCTGTTCGAACTCGCTCGAGACCACGCATTGCGCCTGTTTCGCCCGGGACCGGCGCGGCGGCTTTTCGCCCGCTCCGGGACGTTGGCATCGCGAGGGCAGCTAGGCTACGTGACGGCTTCGACAGAGAAACCGGGCCGGCGAGGGCGCCGGCGCTCCCCGTAGGTGCGTCACAGGGTCTCGCGGTGCCTCTCAGTGCCGAATCGTGGCACCTTTCGAGGATCACGCGGCGTACTAGTTGGTCCGCGGGCATCCCTGCCCGCCTCAACCATGCGGATACACACGAGAATAGGTGTGGACGAGCGGACGAGCCAACGGCACCCGTTGCCCGCGGCT
>CAILQO010000601.1 GCA_903836285.1 uncultured Chloroflexota bacterium | reverse complement strand
CTCATGTCCGGCCACCTACCGCAACTGCCTGTGTCGGGTGCAGCGACGTGGGAAGACCGGGTTCGTGACTCGCTTGTGTCGCTGGGCTTCGCCGAGATCGTCGCGTACACGTGGACCAACGCGGCGCGCCTTGCGCGCATCCCCCGCGCTGACCCAACCACCTCAAAGTTGGGCGCGTCCGTTGATGCACGCGTCAACCCTGACGGCCCGTATGTTCGCTTGGCCAACCCGGCATCGGCCGACGCGACGGTCATGCGGACGAGCGCTGTCGGTGCCCTACTGGATGCCGTCGCCGCTGCGAGCCGACACGCAGACCGTGACGTGAACCTCTTCGAGGTCGGTCGGACGTTTATCGGCAAGGACACTGAGCTGCCAGAGGAGCGCAGGGTACTGACGGTGGCCATGGGCCACTGGCGAACCGGGCGCACCCTTGGCGAACGGCAACCGACGGATTTCCTCGACCTAAAGGGCGCGATCGAGACAACCTTAGGGACCTTGGGGGTAACCGGACACGGATACGTCCCGGTCACCCATCCCGCGTTCCACCCGTATCGGGCGGGGGCGCTCGTCCTTGGTCACAGACCTGAAGCAGCTGGCAAGAAGCCGATCAATCCAGAAGACGTTGTCGGCATCCTCGGTGAAGTCGATAGGGATGTGGCAAAGTCGATCGGGTGCGACGATCCCGTCCTGCTCGCTGCGCTCGACCTCGACCGCTTGATCGCTCGCGCAACCGAAGCGCGTCCGGCGCGCCCCCTGCCAAGGTATCCCGCAGTCGACGAGGATCTGGCCTTTGTCCTCCCGAACGACGTCGCGTCGGAACGCCTGACCGCGCTGATCTCAAAGGCGTCGGCACCACTGCTGGAATCCGCGGTGCTTTTCGACGTCTATACGGGCGACCGCATACCACCGGGAACGAAGAGCTTGGCGTACGCGCTGACCTTTCGGTCGGCGGACCGGACGCTTACGGGTGAGGAAGTCGCCGCGGTCCGGGCCAAGGTGATCAGTCTCGCCGAGCGTCAGCTGGGGGCAAAACTGCGGGGGTAGCGTTGCGACCGAAACACCGGTCGTTTACCCCTTGATGCCACTCATAACGATGCCCCGAACGAAGTAGCGTTGCGCCGCGAGATAGATCGCAATCGCAGGCGCGACCATGAGGAGCGACGCGGCCATCAAGAGGTGTTCTCGCGGTTCCAGCGCATCGGTTGGCTGCTGCTGGAAATACCGGAGCCCAAGGCTGAGCGGAAACTTGTCGCTTGAGTTCAGGTAGATGAGCGGGTGGATGAAGTCGTTCCAAGTGCCGAGGAACGAGAAGATCGCGACCGTCGCGAGGGCAGGCCTCGACAGCGGAAGCATGATCTTCCAGAAAATCTGCCATGAAGAGGCCCCGTCGATCACCGCTGCCTCATCGAGTTCACGCGGAACTTGAAGGAAGAACTGCCGCAGCAGGAACACGTTGAACGCGCCGCCTCCGAACCACGACGGCAGGATCAGGGGCCAGTACGTGTCGATCAGCGTCTTTCCTATGATCGCTTTCGGGACGTTGTTGAACATCAGGAACTTCGGAATGAGCACGACCTCCTCCGGGAGGACCAACGTGCTCAGAAGGACCATGAACATGAAGTCGCGGCCGGGCCAGCGGAAGCGCGCGAACCCGTATGCAGAGATCGCCGCGGTGATGACCGTGCCGACGAGAGCACTGCCAGTGATCACCGCAGAGTTCAGGTAGAACCGTTCAAAAGGCACGCCCCGAATCTGGAAGACCGATACGTAGTTCGCCCACTGCGGCACCGCAGGCAGTAGCGTTGGCGGGAACGCATGGATCTCAGACACCGCCTTCAGGCTGCTTCCAACCGAAAAAATAAACGGGATAGTGAACAAGATAGCCAACGGGACGGCGAATGCATACAGCACGATCTTGCGAAGGGCTTCGCGCGGACTCGTGCCGAAGACAGCAATGTGCGGTTGGGCTCCGACTATCGCGGTCACGAAGCACCCTCCGACTCGTAGTACACCCACCGGCGCGACATTCGCAGATTGACGGTCGTCAGGCCGACGACCAGCACGAAGAAAATCCACGCGAGCGCGGAGGCGTATCCAAGCTCAAGGTTCTGGAACGCCGTCTGGTAGAGGTGCAAGATGTAGAACCATGTCGAGTAGTTCGGGCCACCACCAGTAGCGACGAACGCCGTCGTGAACGTCCTCAGGGCGCCGATCACCCCGATCACGAGATTGAAGAAGATGGTTGGTGTCAACATCGGGAGTGTGACGTTCCTGAACCGGGCCAACCGTCCCGCGCCGTCAATCTCAGCAGCCTCATAGAGCTCCTGCGGGACGCCTTGCAGCCCCGCAAGAAAGATCAACATCGTCCCACCACCGATCGCTCCCCACAATGTCATCACCATCAGTGACGGCATCGCAAGGTTTTGATCTGCTAACCACGCTGGTGGCGATACGACGCCGAGTTGGCGCAGGACGTAATTCAGCCCCCCGAAATCCGGTTGGTAGATCCATCGCCAAAGGACGGCGAGAGCCACCGCCGGGGTCAACGACGGGATGAAGAAGAGGGTCCGCAAGAATGCCGTGCCCCTCAATCCCTGGTTGAGCAGCAACGCGGCGAGCAGTGACCCGGTCAGGCTTAGCGGAACCATCACGATTGCCCACGTGAAGGTCCGAGTCAGCGATGGCCAGAAAAGGCGATCACCACCTTGGATTGCCCGAAAGAAGTTGTCGAACCCGACGAACTGGGGAGCACGGATGATGTTGTATTGCGTGAACGCGAGGTAGAGCGACCAAACCATTGGGCCGAGGGTCCACAGCACGAAGCCGAGTATCCACGGCGAAGCCCACAGCCAGCCGGTGAAATCTTTCGCGCGCAGTCCTCGGCGGGCAGATAGCAGCGGGGCGGTGCGACGAAGCGCATCGTCCGAAACCATACTGGCCTCCCGGAGGCGTGCCAACCGTGGTGCACGGCAACACGCGTGCTCCAACGGTCAACGTGGCGGGAAACTCTCCCCGCCACGAATGCGATCCGCTACGACTTCGGCTTATCCAGGACTTCCTGCAACTTCGCCGCGGCGTTCTTCAGGCCCGCGTCGAACTCGACCGCACCGGTCCAGATCGGTCCAAACACTT